>JBBRIN010000037.1:0-12058 GCA_038221115.1 Tepidisphaerales bacterium | reverse complement strand
AGCGGCGGGGGATGTCTGTCGATCCCTCTGTGTGAATCGGCTGGAGACCCCAGCGCCGAAATGGAAAACGCCAACAGGAAAGCGATTCGACTGTCTTGCGTCTCGGCATGCGGTGCGAGATTAGCACCCCCGCGGGGAATTTGCGTCATCTGTGCGATTAGAGATCAGGTTGATTTTTGCGTGTATGACGCGATCTGCCCGGTTAAAATGGTCGCCCACACACTTCACGATCGGAGGCTCCCATGGCAGCGCAACGCACACGGCGGGATTTCCTGGCGGATGTCGGCAGGGGCGTTCTGGTAGCCAGCGTTGGAGTCGGGATGGCGGCAGACCTGGGGCTCGCCGCGACTGCAGAGGGGGCAGAGGCGGATGGCGGGGAACGATTGACGTTCGGCGGCTTGGAGCCTCTCGTCGCCTTAATGCAAGACATGCCGGTCGAGCGGCTGTTGCCGGCCTTGGTGGGGCGCCTGAAGGCAGGCACGGAGTTGCGCTCGTTGCTGGCAGCGGGGGCGCTGGCCAATGCCCGAACGTTCGGCGGCGAAGATTACGTGGGATTCCACACCATGATGGCGCTGGCGCCCGCCTATCACATGTCCGAGGAACTGCCGGAATCTCAGCGGGCATTGCCCGTATTCAAGGTGCTGTATCGAAACACCAAGCGCATCCAGGAGCACGGCGGCCGCAATGGCGAGGTGTTGCACCAGGTCGCTGCAGGCGACGCGAGCGGCGGCGGTGAGGCGCTCCGTCAGGCGGTGCGGCGGCGCGATCTGGGTGCGGCCGAGACGATGTTTGCGGGAATGGCCGCCACCTCGGCGGATGAAGCGTTTAATGGTGTATTGATGGCGGTGCAGGACTCGACCGAGGTACACCGCGTCGTCCTTCCGTACCGCGCGTGGGATCTGCTCGGGTTGATCGGCCGCGAGCAGGCGCACACGCTGCTGCGGCAGTCGGTGCGGTATTGCGTGAAGGCCGAGGCGTGGGGTCACGAGGGGCAACTGGGGCAGGCGCGGGTGGTCTTGCCGAAGATGCTTGAGGCGCATCATCTGATGGGCCGAATACCGGGTAACCGCGCGGCCGAGGATGGGTGGGTGGAGGCGTTGAGCAAGACGATTTTTAAGGGGACTCCAGAGCAAGCCGCCGACGCGGCGGCATCGGCGCTGGCGGAGGGGATTCGCCCGGCGGACGTCGGAGAAGCGATCTCGTTGGCGGCGAACCAATTGATCCTGCGCGACGCAGGCCGGCGGCCGCGCGACGAGGTCGCTGGCAAGCCCATTGGCAGCGTGCATGGCGATTCCATCGGCGTTCACGCCTGCGATTCGGCAAACGCGTGGCGCAACATGGCGCTGGCGGCGAATCCCCGCAACACCTTTGCGTGTTTGATCCTCGGTGCATACCAGGTGGCGCTGGACCGCGTCGATCGCGGCGGTGACTTCTTAAACTGGGAGCCCTTGCCGGTGAAGTATCAGCTGGATGGTATTAAATCCACTGAGCCGGCAGTGTTGTTAGCTGAGGCGCTGGCGGCCATCGAAGGCAACCTGCAAGCCCGGGCGGCGGCGATCGTTCATCGCTATGGCGAGCTCGGTTACGCGGCGCGCCCGGTGTTTGACATGATGTTGAAGTATGCCACCAGCGAGGACGGCGCTTTGCACGCGGAGAAATACTACCGCACGACCAGCGAGGAGTTTGCCGCGGGAAGGCCGGCGTTTCGATGGAGGCAGTTGACGGCATTGGCGCGCGTGACCGCCAGCGAGTTTGGAAGACCGGCGGCGGGAGTGCGCGAGGCGCGGGAGTTGCTCAAGGCCTGATGACGACCGGCGAAGCCTCCGAAATTGAAATGGCCGAGGCATTTCATCCCGAAGAATGTCGTGGTGAAGCGGTAGGGGGGGTAGGGGGCGGGGGCGGAAGGGGAGTTACGCTTTCGTCCGGCAGTCACTACAATTAGAGTGAAATCCACATATGCGACTAACGGTTATGCGGTTGCCGGGTCGTAATTAGTGCGGAAGGCTGTAATCGAGTGCCATGCCGGCGGATATGCGCCGGCCTTGGCGGGCGAGGTTATTTCACGGAGTTTAGCCATGGCGGTTTGGAATCGGTTATCGGGACGTGTCAAGCCGGTCGTTGCAGCCAGTGGGTTGATGTTGCTGCTGGGGGGTTGCGCTTACGATGAGCCGCCGCGGCGGGAAGTGTATCGCGACCGCGTTTACGAGCGCGAGCCGGTACGCGTCGAGCGCGAAGTCGTCAGGGAGCGCGTGTATGAACCCGCGCCGCGCGAAGTTGTCACGACGTATGAGCGCGATCTTCAGCCGTACGGTGAGTGGGTGGAGGTTCGCGAGTATGGCCGCTGCTGGCGTCCGCACGGTCGTCCGCACGGATGGCGGCCGTATACCGTGGGGCATTGGGTCGATACCAACGAGGGTTATAGCTGGGTCGCCGAGGAGAGCGAGGCGGATTGGGGCGTGGTGACATATCACTACGGCCGCTGGTACGAAGACCGATCTTCCGGCTGGGTGTGGGTTCCCGGCAGCACCTACAGCCCCGCCTGGGTATCGTGGCGCGAAGGGGGCGGCTATTGCGGGTGGGCGCCTTTGCCGCCACAGGTGGGCTACGGCCCGGGCGTCTCGGTTGCCGTCATCGACCGATACGTTCCCGCCGATCGCTACGTCTACGTTGAAGACCGCTACATCGGCGAGCGCCGCGTTCACGAGCGCTTTGTGCGGAACGATGTAACCATCATCAATCGAACGACAAACATCACCAACATCACGATCGTCAACGAACGAGTCGTGAATCACGGCGTGCCGCTGGAGCGTGTTCGCGAGCATGGGGGGCGCGTGGAGCGGATGGAAGTGACTCGCGTGACGAGTTATGACGAGGCGCGGCGGCTGCGGTCAGAGGGCCGGCCCGTGGCGTATGAGCCGGAAAATGTGGCGCGGGCGGATCGAGAATATCGGGCCCGCGTGGAGCGGCGGAACAAAGACGAGGAAATTGCGCAGAAGGAAGAAAGGGCGCGCGTGGAACGCCGAAATGCCAACGAGACGGCGGCGCAAAAGGCTGAACGAGCGCGCGTTGAACGCCGGATGACCGACGCGGAGAAGGCCAAGGAAGATGAGCGCGCCCGTGTTGAACGCCGCGCCACCGACGCCAACGCAGCCGAGCGGGCCCGGGTGCAGCGTCGGAATGGCGACGAAACGGCAGCCGAAAAGGCGGAGCGAGCACGCGTGGAACGGCGAATGACCGATGCTGAGAAAGCCAAGGAGGCGGAACGCGCTCGCGTCGAACGACGGACGACCGACGACGCGGCGGCAGAGCGGGCGCGGGTCGAGCGTCGCAACGCCGACGCGGCCGCCGCGAAACAGGCCGAGCAGGAGCGGGCGGCACGTCGCGCCCAGCCGGATGCCGGCCGGCAACCGCCGCTGGAGACAACCGAGAAGGAGCGCGCGAACCGTCGCGCCGCCGATGCGGCCGCCGCCAAGCAGGCGGAGCAGGATCGGGCGGCGCGTCGTGCGCAGCCGGATGGCAAGCAGGCGCCTGTCGAGACGACCGAGAAGGAGCGCGCCAATCGCCGCGCCGCTGATGCCGAGGCGGCCAGACAGGCCGAGCACGAACGCGCCGTGCGCCGCGCCAAGGATGCCGACGCTGAAAAGGCGAAGAATCCGAACCAGCCATAGGCTCAAATGGAATAGGTCCGCTGGCCGGCCGCCCCCGTGCATCCGGGGGTGATTCCCCTGTCTCTCGGGGCGGCCGGCCGAGCATCCTCCAGCAGTCCGCCGACGCCCTTGCCGGCTCCGATGGCGGCGATCAATACAGCGGTCTCGACCGATTCGGCCGCGTCGTTGACCAGAACTGGCTTATTCATCCTCTTTGAGTTTTCCGTTCACGGTTTGGGGACATTGCGGATCAGCGCCAGCGCCTGGCGTTCGGTCGCTTCGTCGTCGGCGACGAGGAAATAGACGACCTTGTCGGTCCGCCAGGCCAGCGTAGGGAAGGGTGATTGCGCGGCGGCCAGCGAGTAGACGGTTCCGGCGTCCAGGGCGTATTGGCCGGCGAAGGGTTGAACGAAGACGCTGACGGCCGCGCGCGAGTCGGGGCGGGTTGTGCGGTATAGGAGGTGGAGCGTGCCTTCGAGCGCGTGGCCGCAGGGGCCGGCCCCGACGTAACGGAAGCCAAGCGGCGCCAGGTCCGGATAAGGTTTGTCGCTTGACAGGTCGCGCTTCACGTCAGCCGACAGCTCGCCGGCGGGAAACGGGGCGGCGTGGCGGGCGTCATCCAAGCGCGAGCAATCGGCGTGGAGCAGTGCCACGTGAGAGACGATCGACGCGGGGATCACCGGCGTTTGAGCCGGGGCGACGTGAGGGATCGGCGATGGGCCGCGCGGCCCGTAGCGGCCGGCCAGCAGGCCCACCGTCAGGAGCACAGATGCCGCGAGGGCCTGCCTGACGAGGACGCCGCGGTGGAAGACGCGCGTGGTCGCCGGCGCTGCGCCAGTCCCGTCGCCGCGCGCCATTTGTAAGACCCGCCGGCGCAGGGCTTGGGGCGCGAGGGCGGGCGGGGTTCGGAGCGCGCGGGCGGCCGCGTCGGTGAGCCGGCGCTGGTCCCTAAGCCATTGGGTGAGTTCGGGGTGGCACGAGAGGTAGCGCGTGAGCCGATCCGCGTCCTCGGCGCTCAGTTCCCCGTCGGCGAGCGCCGTCAGGAGGGGATAGATGTTGTCTGGGTTCGGCTCGATCATGGGCTCAGCACTCAGTCAGTCTCCGTCTCCGTCTCCTTCGCCGGCGCCGGCCGACCGCCCGTGCGGGTTCCGCAGGCGGTGTTCGAGGGCCAGATCCCTCAGGGCCTCGGCCAACATTTCGCGGGCGCGGTACAACCGGCTCATCACCGTACCGACGGGCACGTCGGTCACCTCGGAGATTTCCCGGTATTTCAATCCCTCGGCGACGGAAAGGAGAAACGCCACCCGGTTCGCCGGCGGCAGCGCCTCGACGGCCGCCTTGAGCCGTTCATCGACGGTGTCCCAGTCGATGCCGCACAGGTCCGCGCCGCCCCCGTCCTGGCCGGGCGTTGTCAGGCCATGCGCCTCGTTCTGCAGTTCGTCGATGAGCTGCTTGTCGCGCTGGTCGGCGGCACCGCGGTTGTAGATGACGTTGTGGAGAATCTTGAAGAGCCACGGGCGGATGCCGTGGTCGGAAAGGCGGAACGTCGCGTACGAACGGAAAGCGCGAAGGTAGGTTTCCTGGACGAAGTCCTCCGCCTCCTGGGTGCCATGCGAGAGGTGACAGGCGAGGCGGTAGACGGCGTCGAGTTCCGCCATCGCAAGTTGTTCGAACGTCGATTCGTCCAAGCGCAAGCCTCGGGATAAGTTCCCGAAGGTATACCGGCCCCAGCCGCCCACCGCAGCGCCATAAATTTTTCTTTACGGGGCTCGGGGTAAAGGCGTCTTCAAGGCGCCGAGCACCGCGCCGTGTGCGGCTGCCTGAACGTAGGCGATCAGCTCCGCGTTCTCGTCGTGGACGTCTTTATTGCGCCGCACCGGCAATTGGCCCACGCCGCCGGCGGGCAGGTTAAAGGTTTTGAACCACCGCACGACGTTCTGGTGGCGCAGCGTGTGACCGCTGTTTTCACCGCGCCCAACGTCGGTGGTGAGGTCGCGCTCGACGACGGCGACGTTCAACACCGAACCGGCCGGCGCGCCGACGGCGGTGTAGTCGAGGGTATGGCCGTGATCGCCATCGCGCCTGGCGATGAGCGAAAGGCGAACAATCGGCGGCTTGTTCAGGGCCTGGTCGATCGCGTCCCGCGTGGCGCGCGCGTCGGAGCCGACGAACTGCGTGACGCCGTTGACGATCGTCTGCGGCGTGTACGCCGAATCGAGCTTCAGGGCCCGGCCGTACTCCATCTGCCGCCGCGAGTACGCCGCGTCGCTGAAACGGTTGGTCCAGCCGAGTCGGTTCCAGTAGTCGACGTGGAACGACAGCGCGTAGACCGGTCGCCCGCCGGCCTCGGAGGAACGAATCGTTTCGGCGAGGAGCGCGTCAGCCGGGGGACAACTGGAGCATCCCTCGGACGTGAACAGCTCGACCACCGCGAAGGAGCCGGGCTGCGTCGCCGGAGGGGGATCGGTCCGTCGCGCCCCATCGGTGGCGCAGAGGCACGCCGCGCATCCCGCCGCGATCAACAGAGTCAGTGCTGCCATTTTCATGTCTACCGTCCGAGGGAGTTCGCCCGTGCGCAACGGAGAACCCGGTGGCGGCGCAGAGTATTCCGTCCGGCACGGCGTCATGGGGGCCGGCGCCACGGCCGCGAGTGCTTCGCGCCGTTTCGGAAAATTTGCCGCACGGAATAATCCTGACCAAGACGCGGTTCTGCTGCGGCCCCGCAACGTTGATTACGCCGGGGCAGGAAGGAGGTTTTCTTGCTCGGACAACCCCGAGCCCGCTTGAACCTGCCCCCGCGCGGTTTACCGTGCAGAGGCCGCTTTGGCGTCCACCCACAATTTTCACAAAACCAGGCCACACCGGCCCCCAACGGAGACCCAGATGTTTAGCTCTTCCAAACGCCGTTCACTCGCCGTCGTTACCCTCGCCTTTGCCACCGCCCTTGGCGCCTGTACCTACCGCGCGTTCGGCGCGGACAAGGACAAGGACATGATGATGATGAAGGAACAGATGATGAAGATGAAGGAGGGGATGAAGGACGAGAGCTCGATGATGAAGATGCGGGACGACATGATGCGCATGATGGTCATGCAGCATATGGCGTCGGAGATGGCGAACGACCCCGACTTCCAAAAGATGCACCAGGAGATGATGAGCGACCCGGGCATGATGAAGATGATGTCCGACCAGAAGAAGATGATGATGGACAAGGGCATGATGATGAAGGCCAAGGAGCAGGTCATGTCCGACCCGCAGGCGATGAAGATGATCATGGACCACGCGATGATGATGGACGCGATGCACAAGGACCCGGAAATGATGAAGATGATCATGGGCGACAAGATGTCCAAGGACGGCAAATAACCCTCGCGCCGCGCCCGGGCGGCGCGGGCCCACGTCCGCCGCCGCCCCGGCTCACGGCCTTCGGGCCCACAGGGAGCGCTCCGTGCCGCTCGTTTCCAACAAGCATCCGCTGGCCATCCGCTGGTTCCACTGGGTTAATTTCCCCGTCCTCGCCGGGATGATCTGGAGCGGCCTGCTCATTTACTGGGCCAACGGCATCTACCGCGTCGGCGTCGGTGGCCACACGCTCTTTCACTTTTTCCCCGACGGGTTCTATAAGCGCCTCCACGTCCCCCAGCGCCTCGCCGAGGGGATGGCGTGGCACTTCGCCCTGATGTGGCTGTTCGCCATCAACGGGGTGCTTTACGTTCTCTACACCGTCTTCTCCGGTGAATGGAGATATCTGCTGCCCGACCGCCGATCCTTCAAGGACGCATGGCTGGTCACGCTGCACGACCTGCACCTGGGCAAGACGCTGCCGCCGCAGCGCAAGTACAACGGGGCGCAGCGCATCGCGTACTCGCTCGTCGTCGTCATGGGAGCCGGCTCCCTGGCCACGGGCCTGGCGATCTATAAACCGACGCAGCTCGCCTGGCTGACTCATTGGCTGGGGGGTTACGAGTGGGCCCGGTGGGAGCACTTCTGGCTGACGATCGGCTACCTCGGGTTTTTTCTCATCCACGTCGCGCAGGTCGCGCGTGCCGGGTGGAACAACTTCCGATCGATGGTCGCCGGGTATGAACGGGTCCCCCCGCCGTCCGTCAACGAGGTCCGCGATGCCCCAGAGCCATGACGTGAAAGCGGGGCCGCCGCGGCAAACCGAAGCGAGCGACGACGAGATCAAGCGGCGGGGGCGGCGCGGTTTTCTGGCGTCGGCGCTGGCCGTCGGCGGGGGGTATGGCGTCTGGCATTGGCTCGGAACCCGCCGCCGGGACGACGGCATCCCGTGGCCCTTGCGCCGCGCGCTGGAAACGAACGAGAGCATTGCCCGCGACTTCCAGGCGCCCGCGCACCGCGCCGCGGAGATCGCCGCCGGGACCGCCCCGCCCAATCCACGTCTCAACGGTGACATCGGTCTTCAATCTCGCGTCGATTCGGCAAGCTGGCGCCTGAACGTCGCCGGCCTCGCCAGCGGCAACGGCACCGCGTCGCTGTCGATGGACGACCTTCTCGCCCTTCCCGTCACCCGCATGTCCACGCGCCTCTGCTGCATCGAAGGGTGGAGCATCTGGGTCAACTGGGGGGGCGTCCGCTACAGCGACTTTCTCCGCCGTTACCCCTCTGCCACCCGCAGCGGCGAGCCCGCCGACGCTGGGCAGCGCCCGCACGACCTGTACGACTACGTCGCGATGGCCACCCCCGACGGCGATTACTACGTCGGGCTCGATGTCGCCAGCGTCATCCACCCGCAGACGCTCCTTGCCTACGAGATTGACGGCGCGCCGCTCACCGCGGCGCACGGCGCGCCGCTGCGACTGGTCATCCCTTCGAAATATGGCGTGAAGAACATCAAACGCATCGGATCGATCCGCTACACTGGGGTTCGGCCCGCCGACTATTGGGCGCAGCAGGGGTACGACTGGTATTGCGGGATCTGACAGACCGTCGCACACCAGCACGCAATCGGCCGGAATACCGCAGGCCATCCCTGAATCCCCGGGAAATTCAAAGTCGGCTATAAGCCGCTCGCTCCTGCTCTGGCAAAAAAAGCGGGGATGCCTCAAAAGTAGTGAATCCGATGCCTGGCTCGGAGGCCGGGCGGTTCACATGCAGGAGGTCATCCCCGTTGCAAAGGGAAATTCGAAGGGGATAAGGAAATTCGAAGGGGATAAGGACATATCCGAAGAAATCCAATTCGTCCTTCATCATTGATTCGTGAATTCGAGCTTCGTCATTCGCACCGGCCCATCGCTCCGCCTGCAAGCCCCACCCCTCTTCCCCTTGGTGCCTTCGTCCCTTTGTGTTAATCCTTCTCTTAAAACCAAAATCAATCGTTCGTTTCCCAACAAGCCCCCCGGAATGCATCATCATGCATCATCCATTTCCATCGCCTCAAAAATACGACCATAACCCCTTGCAATTGCATGCTATACAAACGCAGCAAGATGACGATAAAAAGCACCCAAAAATGATGCATTATGATGCAAAATGATGCATCCAGCCTCCTCCATCCCCCGCCCGTCGACACCCACTTCCTCGTATCCCCCTTCATGTCTTCGCGCCTTTGTGTTGATCCCCTCCCCCGTACGTCGCCTCAGCCCTCGAAAACGCCTTTTGTTTGGGCCCGGTTGGCCGCTTACATTGGAATGGTGAGCACTCGACGATTCATCCTGCTGGCAGCCATGGAGCCGGAGGCGCGCGCGATGGCGCGGGCCCTTGGGCTGCCGCGCCTTGCGGCCGGACGGTATTCCGGGAATGCGCCGTCGGGACCAGTGGAGGTTTTCACCATTGGCCTGGGTGCGGCGAACGTTCCGGTGCAGCAGGTTAACGATCGGGATGTGGTGATTCTTGGAGGTGTCGCGGGCGCATTGGATCCGCAGTTAAAATCGGGAGATGTGGTCGTGGAGGCAGAGGCAGGCAAAGAACTTGGGACGATCGTATTTCACGGAAAGATTGAAACGGTGGATCGCGTGCTGGGAGGACTCGAGGAAAAGGCGCAGCTGTTTCGGAAAACAGCCGCCTTGGCCGTCGACATGGAGGGAGCGGTGGTGCGGCGACTGTTCCCTCACTTCGTGCACGTGCGCGGCATCGTGGATACCGCCGCTGACGTGTTGCCCGTCGTCTTCAGGAGCATGGTGGATGAAGCGGGCAAGGTGCGCCCGGTGCGGTTGCTGCGATTGCTCTTGACACAGCCCTGGCTGATCAAAGATCTGCTGCGCATCGGCCGGCAAAACGCGCAGGCGGAGAGCGCCATGGCGCAGACCGTGATGCGAATGGTGATCGGCTGGAAAGGGCAATGACGGAATTCACGCCCCTTCCAGGTTATGCATGACCGCATGGCGGATTAGTTCCATGCCCGATCGGAGGGCCAGCTTTTCCTTGATGTGCTCCCGATGGACCTCTACGGTTTTGACCGAGAGGTGGAGCTTTGCGGCGATCTCGCGCACCGGCATCCCGTTTCCGATCATCGTGTAGACCTCCAGTTCACGATCCGTCAAGGACTCAAGCGGAGAGCCGAGCGCGGGCTTGCAGTTGCGCGCCACGCGTTGGAGCAGGACCGCGTTCATGCGATCCGAGATCCAGATGCCGCCCGCGAGAATATGGCGGACCGCGTCGACCACCTTTTGCGTCGCTTGGGATTTCATGATGTAGCCTTCAGCGCCGGCGCGAATCACGCGCTCGGCCCAGAGGCTTTCATCGTGGATGGAGAGGACGAGTACTGGGAGCGCGGGGTGAGATTTTTCGAGATCCTTCACGAGTTCCAACCCGGGCTTGCCCCCGAGGGAGAGGTCGGTGATGACCAGGTCCGGCCGCTGAGTGGCGATGAGGTCAACCGCCTGGTGGGTGTCGGCAGCGAGGCCGACGACCTGGAGATCCGGCTCGGCATTGATGCGTGCGCCCAGGCCTTCGCGCACGACGGGGTGATCATCTACGACGATCAGACGATGCTTTGTGCCGGTGGGGACGACGTGCGTCGGCACGGGTGGGTCGGGAAGGGTGGCGCTAATGGAGGGCGACTTCTTGGACATTGGGAACGGCCTCGGAAAGGGTGGGGTTTGGTCGCATCGGAGCGGCAGCGGGTGCTGGATTGGCGTAAGTGCAGCGGACGATGGTTCCCGGCTTGTTGGGGGGGGATTCGATGATTAACGAGGCGGCGATGACGCGGGCGCGGTAAAGCATCAGGCGAAGTCCCAGGCCGTCGTTGCGTTCATCTTCAATGGGAAGGCCGACGCCGTCGTCTTCGATGGTGAGGATGACTTGGGGATCGGCGGAGTCGGCTTGGAGGTGGATGCGGATTTGTGCGGCTCTGCTGTGGCGGACGGCATTGTTTACCGCCTCCTGGGCGATGCGGTACAGATGCAGAGCGGCGGAGTCAGGGCGCACGGGGGCGTCGCCATCACAATCGAAAACGCACGACTGGCCGAAGATGGATTCGACGCGAAAAGCGAGGTCACCGAGAGCGGCGCGAAGGCCGTCGGGTCCGATTTCGACAGGTGAGAAGCCTCGGGCCAGGTCGCGGGTCTGTTCGATGGCGCCGTTAATGAGGCCGACGATCCGATCCGCTTGCGCGGCGGCATCGGGAAGATCTTGATTGGCCAGTGCGTTAGCGAGGTTTTGGGTGAGGAATGCGAGGCCGGTGAGTTCCTGACCGAGGCCGTCATGGAGGTCGTGGCCGAAGCGGCGCTGCTCGGCCTCGCTGATCTCGAGAACCTGGCGTTCGAGCTTGCGCAGTTCGGTGGCATCGCGAGTGACCTGCGCGAAGCCGCGGGGTTGTCCCAGCTCGTCGGTGAGGCGGGTGGTGATGACGTTGGCCCAGAAGCGGGAGCCGTCCTGTCGCACGCGCCAGCCTTCTTCCTCATGTCGATCGAGCGAGGCGATGAGCAGTTCTGTGCGGCGCGGGCCGTCGTCGGGGAAGAAGATGGAAGCGGGTTGACCGACGATTCTCCGGCTGGCGTAGCCGTAAAGGCGCTCGGCGCCGGCGTTCCAACTGGTGACGCAGCCGCGGGCGTCGAGAAGAACAAGTGCGTAATCGGCGACGCCTTCGACGAGGATGCGGAAGCGCTCCTCGCTTTCACGCAAGCGCTGGTTGGCGGCGCTGAGCTCGAGGGTGCGTTCTTCGACGCGGCGCTCGAGGTTGGCGTGAGAGCGCTGCAGCGCATTTTCGGCGCGTCGGCGAAGCGAGGTTAAGGAGCTGATCGAGCCGGCGATGAGAAAAAATACCGAGAGGCGAATCAGGTCGTCCCACCAGAATACAACGCCCGCGGGGTAATTGAGGAAGAAGAGTGCACTGGCGAAGCCGGCGGCGACGGTGGCGACCAGGCCCGGACCCCAGCCGCCATACCAGGCGGACAGCATGATCGCCGCGAAGAAGAGCGGTGAGTTGCTATCGCCGAAAATGTTTGGCA
>JBBRIN010000036.1:0-12097 GCA_038221115.1 Tepidisphaerales bacterium | reverse complement strand
GATGACGCCGGTGTCCAGCACGATCTTCAGGAGCTGTTCTTTGCTGCGGGGCAGGGGCACGTTTGTAACGGATTCGCCTTCCCGTGCAAGCAATTGAGGGCCTCAGAATCCGGGAGTTTTGCCTTCATCAACCGGCCGCCTCCTCGGTATGTTAGAGCGATGCCCCCGCTTCTCGACCCAATCAAGGTCGCGGTTCTTGTTTTGTTGATCGGCGCCGTCCCCGCGCGCGGCGGCACCCCGCCCGATTTCGACCACGATGTCAAGCCCATCTTCGAGCAGCAATGCTTCAAGTGCCATGGGCCCGACAAGCAGAAGGCCGGTCTACGCCTCGACGTGAAATCCAGCGCGCTCAGGGGTGGCGATTCAGGGGAGCCTTCGATCGTTCCGGGGAGCGGCTTAAAGAGTCACCTGCTCAAGGTCGTCTCCACCGACGACCCGGAAGTGGCCATGCCGCCGAAGGGGGAACGATTGAAGCCCGAGCAGATTGCGCTGCTTCAGCGCTGGGTCGAGACGGGCGCGCATTGGACAGAAATCGCCGAATCGCCCGTTGAAACGATCGAGGTGACGGCCGACAAGGAGATCACCGAACAGGACCGGCAGTTCTGGTCGTTCGTCCCGCCGCGCGCCGCTGAGCCGCCGCCGATCAGGAATTCCGATTGGCCGCGCAATCGCATCGACCGCTTTGTTCTGGCGAAGCTTGAATCGCGAGGTCTCACGCCGTCGCCCGACGCATCGCTCACCGCGCTGATCCGGCGGCTCTCGTACGATCTGACCGGCCTGCCGCCGACACCGGAAGAAGTCGATGCCTTGTTCTCCGAACAGAGCGCCGACGCCTACGAACATGCCGTCGACCGGCTTCTCGCGTCGCCGCGCTTCGGTGAGCGAATGGCCAGCATGTGGCTGCCGCTGGCGCGCTACGCCGAAGATCAGGCGCACCAGGTCGGCAGCGACACCAAGCTCTTTTACCCCAACGCATGGAAGTACCGCGAGTGGCTCATCAATGCCTTCAATCGCGACCTCCCGTATGACCAGTTCATCCAGTTCCAACTCGCGGCCGACAAGGCCGACGGGGCGACTCCGGCGGATCAGGCGGCGCTGGGCTTTCTTGGCCTGGGGCCCAAGTACTACAACCGCAACCGCCTCGAGGTCATGGCCGACGAATGGGAGGATCGCGTCGACACGGTCGCGCGCACCATGCTCGGCCTGACCGTCGCCTGCGCTCGCTGCCACGATCACAAGTTTGACCCGATCTCCTCACGCGACTACTACGCCCTGGCCGGCGTGTTCGCAAGCTCGCGCATGGTCAACAAGACTCCCGACGGGAGGATGCAGCCAACGACTCAAAAGGCCGCCGAGCTGGACCCGGGCACGGTGCATGTTGTCGAGGATGCCGATGTCCAGGACCTTAACCTCTTCATCCGCGGCAATGTGACCCGAAAGGGACCAGTCGTTCCGCGGCGGTTTCTGCCGATCCTTTCCGAGGGGCCTCCCGTTCCGTTCAAGGAAGGCAGCGGCCGCAAGGAATTGGCGCTCGCCATCGCCGATCGAAGCAATCCCCTCACCGCGCGGGTGATGGTCAATCGCCTCTGGAGCGTACTTTTCGGCACGCCCATCGTTCTAACGCCCAGCAACTTCGGTCACTCCGGCCAGGCGCCGAGCAACCCGGAGCTTCTTGACGATCTGGCGCTCCGCTTCATGGACCACGGCTGGTCCATGAAGGCCATCGTGCGCGAGATGGTGTGCTCGTCCACCTATCGCCAGAGCGCCGCGAGCAACGCGGCCAACGCCAAAATCGATCCGGCAAACGAATTTCTCTGGCGCATGAACCGGCGGCGGCTGAACGTCGAGCAATGGCGCGACGGCGTCCTCTCCGTCACCGGGCAGTTGCAACTCGACGGCGGCAAGTCTGTCGAACTCGACGATCCGGCAAACTCAAAGCGAACGGTATATGCCCGCATCAGCCGGTTGAAGCTCAACGATCTGTTGATGCAGTTCGACTACCCCGATCCCAACGTCCACGCCGAGAAGCGCTCGGTCACCAGCACCCCGATCCAGAAGCTCTTCGCATTGAACAGCCCGTTCATGCTCGCCCAGGCAAAGGCGCTGGCGGCGCGGGTCGCCGATGACACCGGTGACGATGAGGACGCGCCGAGGATCGCGCGGGCCTATCGGCTGCTCTTTGCACGCGACCCCGACCTGGCTGAAATACATCTCGGGACAGAATTCCTCCGCGGACCGGCAGCGTCCGCCATGCCGCGATGGGACGCATACGCTCAAATCCTCCTGGCTTGCAACGAGGCGCTCTATGTCGATTAGCCCGGTTAACCCGCTGAACGCACCCTCCTTCAGCCGCCGCCAGATGCTTCAGCGCACCTGCGCGGGCTTCGGCATCTTCGGACTGGCCGGCCTGCTCGGGCCGACTGCCCTGTTCGGCTCAACCGGCGCGGGCGCCGGCACGCGCCTTCTCCAGTTCGCGCCCCGCGCCAAGCGCGTGATCTTTCTGTTCATGAACGGCGGGCCATCGCACGTCGACACCTTTGACCCCAAGCCGGCACTCGCCCAATACGAGGGACAGCAGCCATCGGGCGATCTGTATAGGAAGAGCAAGGGCACCGGCTTCATGCCGTCGCCGCTCCAGTTCAACCGCTGCGGCAAGAGCGGCATTGAAGTCAGCGAAACGCTCCCCCACATCGGCCGCATCATCGACGATTGCTGCGTCATTCGCTCCATGCACACCGATGTGCCCAACCACGAGCCGGCGCTGTTGCAGATGCACACCGGCAATGTCCAACCGGTGCGCCCTTCGCTCGGGTCATGGCTCGTGTATGGCCTGGGCACCGAAAACGAAAACCTCCCCGGTTACGTCGTCCTCCGTCCCAGCACCAAGATCGTCGTTGGCCCGGCGCTCTGGAGCAACAGCTTCCTTCCCGCCGAGTATCAGGCCACCAGCGTCATCACCGCCGACATGCAGGTCGATCGGCTGATCGCGAACATCAAGAACCCCGCGCTGACGCGCCCCCAGCAGCGCGAGCAACTCGATCTTCTGGCCAAGCTCAATCAATCTCACCTCCAGCAGCGCGACGGCGACCCGCAACTCGACGCGCAGATCAAAACGATGGAGACCGCGTTCCGCATGCAGAGCGAAGCGATGCAGACATTCGACGTCAGCCGCGAGCCGCAATCGGTGCGCGACATGTACGGCGACTCGCCCTTCGCGCGCTCGTGCCTTCTGGCCCGCCGGCTTGTCGAGGACGGCGTCCGCTTCGTCACCGTCTACTACACTGCCACCGGGACCCAGCCGTGGGACACGCACTCGAACCACGACGCCGGCCACCGCAAGCTCTGCGTCGACAGCGACCAGGCGACGGCGGCGCTCATCTCCGATCTGAAGTCGCGCGGCATGCTCGACGACACGCTGGTCATCTGGGGCGGCGAGTTCGGCCGCACCCCGTACGCCGAAAACAAGGAAAAGCAGAAGGCCGGCCGCGACCACCACCACACCGCGTTTTCCATGTTGCTCGCCGGCGGCGGCGTCAAGGGCGGCATCACCTACGGCGCCAGCGACGAGTTGGGCCTGGTCGCCACCGATAATCCCGTCCACGTCCACGACCTTCACGCCACATTGCTCCACCTCGTCGGGCTGGACCACGAGAAGCTCACCTACCGCTACGCCGGCCGCGATTTCCGCCTGACCGATGTGTATGGCAAGGTCGTCAAGGATATCATCGCCTGAACGGCATTCTTTCCCGCTCTACCTCGCCCGCGACCACGTCCGCTGCCGGCATTGGAGAACCTCGATGCTACTGAAGATGGCGAGGCAGCGCATGGACGCCACCTTGCTCTTGATACTTCTGGCTCTGTTCACGGCCGCCGGATGGGCATCGCATTCGATTGCCGCTGAAGCAGCGGCGCCCGCTGTAACGGTGACCGAGACGCCCGATACATACACCCTCGCCAACGGCGTCGTGACGGCAAAGGTCCTGAAGCGCTCCGGGGCGCTTTCGTCGCTCGTCTACAAGGACACCGAAACGCTCGATACTCGCCGCGCCGGCGGTTACTGGTCGCACGCCGCCACCGCGCCGAAGATGCACGTTGAGATCACCATCGACCCTAAAACCAATTCCGGCGAGCGCGGCGAGGTTTCCATCAAAGGAATTTCCGGCGGCGCCCGCATGGGCAGCGGCCCCGGTGGCAGCACGATCGCGGATATCGAAATCCGCTACGCGCTCGGCCGCGCCGACTCCGGCGTATACACGTACTGCATCTTCGATCACCTCCCCGATTACCCCGCCACGTCCGTCGGTGAGGCTCGCTTCTGCGCGAAGCTCAATGACGATGTGTACGACTGGATGACCGTTGACGCAAATCGCAATCAAGCCGCCATCACCACGTACGATTGGAATCACGGCACCGTCCTGAACATGAAGGAAGTGCGCCGGATGAACAGCGGCGTCTACAAGGATCACGCCGAGCACAAATACGACTACACCGCGATTCAATTTGAGACGCCGGCGCTCGGCTGGTCGAGCACCAGCAAGCACGTCGGCCTCTGGTTCGTCAACCCGACCATCGAATATCTCAGCGGCGGCCCTACCAAAGTTGAGCTGTGCGTACACCGCGACGCGACGTTCGGAACCGACCAGAACGCCCCTGCGCCTCCGTGCCTCCTCAACTACTGGCGCGGCAGCCACTACGGCGGCAGCTCGTGCGTCATCCCCGCCGGCGAGCACTGGACGAAGGTAATCGGTCCATTTCTGATCTATTGCAACGCCGGCCCGACCCCCGACGCGATGTGGAAGGATGCGCTCGCTGTCGCGGCGCGCGAGGCAAAGGCCTGGCCCTACGACTGGGTGAACGGCGTTGCCTATCCGCACAAAGCGCAGCGCGCCGCCGTCTCCGGCCAAATCGTGCTCACCGATCCGCAAGCGCCAAATGCGCAAATGGCAAACCTGCTCGTCGGCCTGGCATCGCCCGACTACACCGCCACCGGCGGCAGGGGGGGTGCCACCAACGTCGATTGGCAGTTAGACGCCAAGCACTACCAGTTCTGGATTCGCGGCGATGCAGACGGCCGCTTCGCGATCCCAAACGTGCGACCCGGAACCTACACTCTTCACGCCATCGCCAACGGCGTGCTCGGCGAGTACGCCAGGACCGACGTGTCCGTCGAAGCCGGCAAGCCAATCGATCTGGGCCGCCTCGATTGGGCTCCCCTTCGCTTCGGCAAGCAGCTTTGGGAGATCGGCGTCGCCGACCGCACCGCCGCCGAGTTCCTCCACGGCGACTATTACTGGCGCTGGGGCATGTACAACGAGTACCCCGCCGACTTCCCCAACGACGTCAACTTCGTCATCGGCAAGAGCGACCACCACAAGGACTGGAACTACTGCCAATGCCCGCGCCCTGACCGCCCCGACGGCACCCCCTGGTCGATCGCCTTTGAACTTCCCGATGCGCCGCGCGGCAAGGCCACCCTGCGCCTCGCCTTCGCCGCTACCAGCGCCCGTCGCGTCGACGTCACCGTCAACGGCCAGCCCGCGGGAAGCGCCGGACCGCTTCAGGACACCGCCACCATCCGCCGCGACGGAATCCGCGGCTACTGGTCTGAGCGCGATGTCGTCTTCGACGCCGCGCTGATGAAAGCCGGATCCAACGTCATGAAATTGGTCATTCCCCCCGGCAACCCCATGAGCGGCATCGAATATGACTACCTCCGCCTCGAGCTCGATCCCAACGCCGCCAAATGACGTGCATTGAGCGCGCGAGACATGATCGGGCCCACACGGTTATCGGACCACTCCGACAGCCAGTTCACTGCCCATTTCCGCCTTCGTCGGCTGTCCTTTTCTGAGAGAATAGTCGCCAACCCAACCCCGGGCGCTCTACCATTCCACAAAGCGAGGCCTCCAGCGGTAATTGGCAAAGCCGCCGTCACCAAACGTCGTTGACAGTGGTATGAATAGCCGACCTGCGGGGACCAACATGCAGCCTCGCCCCGCGGGGAAATCCGATATGGACAGCCAAGCCACGCCGCTCCCCCGTCCCGCGCCTCCTGCGCCCGCGATAAACGCGGGCGCACACTCTCATCACCTTGATCCGCACATGTCCGTGAACCAATCCAAGCCGAGCCGCCACGCCTGGGTCTGGTTTCTCATTCTTCTCGCCATCGCCGCTATCGCGGGTTACTCCTTTTATCCCAGGATCCGCCAATACATCAGCCGTTCCGGTACGGCCCCCGCCACCCAGCCCAAGCGTGAAGTCCCCGTCGTCGCCGTTCCTGTCCGTAAGGGCGACCTCAATCTCTACCTCAACGGCCTCGGCACCGTCACGCCCTTCAACACCGTCACGATCCGCCCCCGCGTCGAAGGCCAGATCATGAAGATCGGATTCCATGAAGGCCAGATCGTCAAGGAAGGCGATACGCTGATCGAGATCGATCCCCGACCCTTTGAGGTGCAGCTCACCCAGGCCCAGGGCCAGTACGCGCGCGACGTGGCCCAGCTGAAGGGCGCCGAGCAAGACCTCAAGCGCTACCTCGAAGCCGGCCCCTCCGTCGCCCAGCAGCAGATCGAACAGCAGCGCGCCTTGGTCGAGCAGTATGAGGGCGTCAAAAAATCCGATCAGGGCCAGATCGACAACGTCAAGCTCCAACTGACCTACTGCCATATCACCGCCCCGATGACCGGCCGCATCGGCTTCCGCATCGTCGATGTCGGCAACATGGTTCACGCCAACGATTCCACCGGCCTCGCCGTCATCACCCAGCTTCGGCCCATTTCCGTCATCTTCACCATCCCGCAGGACAGCATCTCGCGCGTCGGCAGCAAGCCGGACGGCGGCAGCGGTCTCACCGTCGAAGCATGGAATCGCGACTTGACCAAAAAGATCGCGACCGGTTCGCTCCTGGCGATGGACAACCAGGTCGATCCCACCACCGGAATGCTGAAGCTCAAGGCCTCGTTCCCAAACGAAGACAACGCGCTCTTTCCCAGTCAGTTTGTCAACGCCCGGCTGCTCGTCGATGTCCTGCAAGCCGTCGCGATCATCCCCGCCGCCGCGGTCCAACGCGGTCCCGATTCGATTTTCGTCTACGTCGTCAAGCCCGGCGACAGCACCGTTGAACTCCGAAAGCTCCGCACCGGCCCCACCGAAGCCGAGCAAACCGTCGTCGAGGATGGCCTCAAGCCCGGCGAAGTCGTCGTCACCGACGGCGTCGATAAATTACAACAGGGCGCCAAGGTCGCCGTTCGATCGCAGGACGCTGGCGCGCGCGGTGGTAGGGGGGCCGCCACCGGGCCGGCGTCTCGCGCCGCCACGGGCCCCGCCGCAAGCGACGGCAAGGGGGGCTGAATGAGCCCGTCCCGTCCATTCATCATGCGCCCGGTCGCGACCGTCCTCTTGATGGTCGCCATCCTCCTCGCCGGCGCCATCGCTTATAAGCAGTTGCCGGTCTCCGCACTCCCCGAAGTCGATTACCCCACCATTCAGGTCGTCACCTTCTACCCCGGCGGCAGCCCCGACGTGATGGCCTCCTCCGTCACCGCGCCCCTCGAGCGGCAGTTCGGCCAGGTACCCGGCCTCAGCCAGATGACCTCGACCAGTTCCGAGGGCTCATCCGTCATCACCCTCCAGTTCGCCCTCGACCTGAACATCGACGTCGCCGAGCAGGGCGTGCAGGCCGCCATCAACGCCGCCGGAAACTTCCTCCCCAAGGATCTCCCCAACCCGCCGATCTACAGCAAAATCAACCCCGCCGATACGCCGATCCTCACGCTCGCCCTTACCTCCAAAACCCTGCCGCTGACCAAGGTGGAGGATCTTGCCGACACGCGGCTCGCGCAAAAGATCTCACAGCTCCCCGGTATCGGCCTCGTCAGCATCAGCGGTGGACAAAAGCCCGCCATCCGCATCCAGGTCAACCCTACCGCCCTCTCCTCCAACGGCCTTCAGCTTGCCGACGTCCGCGCCGCCATCGCCCAGGCCAACGTCAACCAGGCCAAGGGAAACTTCGACGGCCCCCGCCAGGCCTACACCATCGGCGCTAACGACCAGCTCACCTCCGGCGACCAGTACAAGCCCATCGTCATCACCTATCGCAACAACGCCCCGGTGAAGATCGGCGACGTGGCCAACGTCACCGACGGCGCCGAAAACGACCGCCTCGCCGCCTGGCGCGACGAAACCCCCGCCGTCATCGTCAACATTCAGCGCCAGCCCGGCGCCAACATCATCGAGGTGGTCGACCGAGTGAAGCGGCTGCTCCCCGGCCTCAAGGCCGCTCTTCCCGCCGCCGTCAACGTCGACATCCTCACCGACCGCACCATCACCATCCGCGCCTCCGTCGAAGACGTCGAGTTCGAGCTGATGCTCACCGTCGCCCTCGTCGTCATGGTCATCTTCCTCTTTCTCCGCAGCTTCGCCGCGACCGTCATTCCCAGCATCGCCGTGCCGCTTTCGATCATCGGCACCTTCGGCGCCATGTACCTGCTTGGCTACAGCCTCAACAATCTCACCCTGATGGCCCTTACGATCTCCACCGGCTTCGTCGTCGATGACGCCATCGTGATGATCGAAAACATCTCCCGCTTTATCGAAGAGGGCGACCCGCCCCTCAAAGCCGCGCTCAAGGGTTCCGAGCAGATCGGCTTCACGATCCTGTCGTTGACGATCTCCCTCATCGCCGTGCTCATCCCCCTGCTGTTCATGGGCGACATCGTCGGCCGTCTCTTCCGCGAGTTCGCGATCACGCTCAGCATCACCATCATCGTGTCCGCGGTGGTCTCCCTCACGCTGACTCCCATGATGTGCGCCAAGCTCCTCAAGCACCGCCGCCCCGAGGAGGAGGGCTGGTTCTACCGCACATCCGAGCGCGCCTTCCAATCCACCATCGCCTTTTACGGCACCACGCTCCGCTTCGTCCTCCGCCACCAATTCACCACTCTGATGATTGCCATCATCACGCTGGCCGCCACGATCTTCCTTTACGTCATCGTCCCCAAGGGCTTTTTCCCGGTTCAGGACACCGGCGTCATCCTCGGCATCTCCGAAGCGCCCCAGGTCGTTTCCTTCGATGCCATGTCGCGCCGCCAACAGGCGCTGGCCCGCAGGATTCTTCAGGACCGCGCCGTCGAAAGCCTCTCCTCATTCATCGGCGTCGACGGCACCAACACCACCCTCAACAGCGGCCGCATCCAGATCAACCTCAAGCCCCTCGACGAGCGCAAGATCTCCGCCAGCGACGTTATGCGCCGCCTTCAACCCCAGCTCGACAAGGTCGAGGGCATCACGTTGTTCATGCAGCCGGTTCAGGACCTCACCGTAGAAGACCGCGTGAGCCGAACGCAGTTTCAATACAGCCTCGAAGACCCCGATCCCAAAGAGCTTGGCATCTGGGTGCCCCGCTTCGTCGAGAAGCTCCAATCCCTGCCCGAGCTGCGCGACGTCGCCAGCGATCAGCAGAACGAGGGCCTTCAGGTGCGCCTCGTCATTGACCGCGACACCGCCTCGCGCCTCGGCATCACGCTCCAGTCGATCGACGACGCCCTGTACGACGCCTTCGGCCAGCGCCAAGCCTCCACGATTTACACGCAGCTCAACCAGTACCACGTCGTCATGGAGGTCTTGCCCCAGTTCCGCCAGCGTCCGCAGGATCTGTCCGACATCTACGTCAAGTCGCCCGGCGGCAATGCCGTCCCCCTCGGCGCTTTCACGCGCGTCGAAGAATCCAATACCGCCCTCGCCATCAATCACCAGGGCCAATTCCCCGCCGTCACCGTCTCCTTCAACCTCGCCCCCGGCGTCTCCCTCGGGGAGGCCGTTCGCTCCATCAACGCCGCCAAGGACCAGCTCCAGATGCCCGCCAGCATCTCCACCGAATTTCAAGGCACCGCCAAGGCGTTCCAGGCCTCGCTCACCAACGAGCCTATTCTCATCCTCGCCGCCCTCGTCACCGTCTATATCGTGCTCGGCGTCCTCTACGAAAGTTACATCCACCCGGTGACCATCCTCTCCACGCTCCCCTCCGCCGGCGTCGGAGCCATCCTCGCCCTGCTCCTCTGCCACGAGGAGCTCAGCGTCATCGCGCTGATCGGCATCATCCTGCTCATCGGCATCGTCAAGAAAAACGCCATCATGATGATCGACTTCGCCCTCGTAGCCGAGCGCGAAGGCGGCAAACCGCCCGAGGAGGCCATTTACGAAGCGTGCCTTCTTCGCCTTCGCCCGATCCTCATGACGACCATGGCCGCCCTCCTGGCCGCCGTCCCCCTCGCCCTCGGCACCGGCACCGGCTCCGAGCTGCGCCGACCCCTCGGCATCACCATCATCGGCGGGCTCATTTTCAGCCAGGTGCTCACCCTCTACACGACGCCCGTCATCTACCTCTATTTCGACCGCCTCGCCGCCCGCTTCGGCAAGCGCCGTCGCCAACCTCAGGAGTTTGAGCCCGAAGGTCCCGTTCCCGCCGCCGCCGGATCACTCGCCACGGAGGGCGCATGACGCCGGGCCCCGATCGTGATTCCAGTTCGGAGCTGACGCCACCGAAATCGCCCCTGGCGGTCGATCCGTTCTCCCCCGTCAGCTTCTCGGCCCCATTCATCCGCCGCCCCGTCGGCACCACCCTTCTGACGATCGCCCTGGCCCTTGCCGGCATCGTCGCCTACACCTTCCTTCCCGTATCGCCGCTTCCCCAAGTCGATTCCCCAACCATTTCCGTCGGCGCATCGCTCCCCGGCGCCTCCCCTGAGATCATGGCCTCTGCCGTCGCCACACCTCTCGAGCGCCAATTCGGACGCATCGCCGGCGTCACCGAAATGACGTCTACCAGCAGCCTGGGCAGCACTTCCATTTCGATCCAGTTCGAGCTCAATCGCAACGTCGACGCCGCCGCTCGCGACGTGCAGGCCGCAATCAATGCCGCCCGCGGCCAACTCCCCACCAACCTCCCAAACAACCCCACCTACAAAAAGGTGAACCCCGCCGATTCACCCATCATGATCATCGCGCTCGAGTCCGACACCTACGACAAGGGCCGCATGTACGACGCCGCGTCGTCCATCCTGGCCCAGAAGGTGTCCCAGATCCAAGGCGTTGGGCAGGTCTATGTCGGCGGCGGAGCCGCGCCCGGTGTGCGCGTCGAGGCCAACCCCACCGCCCTGAATCACCTTGGCCTCAGCCTCGAAGATCTTCGCGCCACCCTGACCGCCGCTAACGTGAATCGCCCCAAGGGTGCCATCGACGGGCAGGATAACCACTGGTCCATCGCGGCCAGCGATCAGCTTTATAAAGCGCACGAGTATGCGCCCCTGGTCATCACCTACCGCAATGGCGCCGCCATTCGCATCGGCGATGTCGCCACCGTCACCGACGGCGTCGAAGACGTTCGCACCCTAGGCATCACCGACGGCAAGCCTTCCATTCTCCTCGTCATCTTTCGCCAGCCCGGCGCCAATATCATCGATACCGTCGACCGCGTCCGCGCCATGATGCCGCAGCTCCAGGCCGAAATCCCCCAGGGCATCCACCTGGGCATCACCCTCGACCGCACCGGCAGCATTCGCGCCGGCGTGCATGATGTCGAAGTTTCCCTCGCCCTCTCCATCGGCCTGGTCATCCTCGTCGTCTTCCTTTTCCTGCGCGACATCCGCACCACCCTCATTCCATCCGTCGCCGTCCCCATTTCCCTCATCGGCACCTTCGGCGCCATGTACCTGCTCGATTACAGCCTCGACAACCTTTCGCTGATGGCCCTGACCATCGCCACCGGATTCGTCGTCGATGACGCCATCGTCGTCATCGAAAATATCACCCGACATCTCGAAAAAGGCATGGCTCCCATCCCCGCCGCCCTCCTCGGAGCCAAGGAGATCGGCTTCACCGTCGTCTCCATCAGCGTCTCCCTCATCGCGGTCTTTATCCCCATCCTCCTCATGGGCGGCTACATCGGCCGATTATTTCGCGAGTTCGCCGTTACCCTGTCCATCGCCATCGCTGTGTCGCTCATCGTATCGCTCACCACCACCCCTATGATGTGCGCCGTCCTCCTGCGCCCCAAAGCCCAGCAGCGCCACGGCCGCATGTACATGGCCAGCGAATGGGT
>JBBRIN010000035.1:0-12161 GCA_038221115.1 Tepidisphaerales bacterium | reverse complement strand
GTCGAAGGCCTTGCCGAGGAAGCCGGCATCTTGGCCGTGGGGCATGTTGCCTCCGGTCGGTCCCATCGGCTCAGGGAGGATGACGTGGGACGGGAGCTCGTTGCGGGCGCCTCTCAGGTAGGACATCGCGCAGCCGACGTGGGGGGTGTTGATGCCGGCGGTGAAGAGGCGGCCGGTCTGCATCATCTGGTGGCCGGTGTCATGAACGGCGGCGGCCGAGTGGTAGCAACTGCGAACGAGGGAGAACTTGTCGGCGATCTTCGCGTGGAGCGGGAGCAGCTCGGTAAGCTGGATTTCCGGCGAGGCGGTCTTGATGACTTTGAATGGGCCGCGGATCTCGGAGGGGGCATCGGGCTTAGGGTCGAAGAGATCGATCTGGCTGGGAGCGCCCAGGTTAAAGATCATGATGACGGAGCGCTCGTCCTTGCCCTTGGCGGTGGCGCCTTTGGCTTGCAGGGCGAGAAGCTGCGGGAGGGTGAGCCCGATACCGAAGAGCGCGCCGGCGTGGAGGAAATCGCGGCGGGTCATGCCGTCGCAGGTGGTGGTGGAGCCGTCGCCGGTGAAGCGGATCATTAGAAGTACCTCGGAGAAGCGGGGGAACGATAAGGATCGGCTCGGTTAGCCGAATCGTATCAAAAGGCCGCCGCTAGATTATACCGTGCAGGTCCTTCGCCGTGGTTGTCTGAGGCCGCTATTATGCCGCGCCATGGAGATCCGGCCGGCCACGCCTGACGACGTTCCAGCGGTCTTGCCGATGGTGAGCAAGATTGCCGCGCTGCACGAGGCGTGGGACCCGGCGAAGTACGGCTTTCTGCCGGAGCCGGCCGAGCGATATCGGGGCTGGCTGGCGGCTCGGGCGGGGGATGCGCGGAGCGTGTTTCTGGTGGCGGAGCGGCCGGCGATGGGTGGGGAACCGGCGAAGGTGGTGGGGTTCCTGATCGCTACGATTGAGTCGGAGATTCCGATTTACCGGCTAAAGCAGTACGGTTTCATCCACGATCTTTGGGTTGAGCCGGAGTATCGCCATGAGGGGCTGGCGCGGCAGATGGTGATGCTGACGGCGGAGCGATTTGGGGAGATGGGGGTGGAACAAATCCGGCTGGATACGGCGGCGGCCAATGAGGCGGCGCGGAACCTGTTCAGCGCGTGCGGGTTTCGGCCGAGCACGATGGAGATGTTGATCGAGCTGAAGGGGGACGAATGATCTTGTGCCTGGGAACGACGCCGACGGTGCAGCGGACGATGACGTTTGATCGGCTGGCGATCGACCAGGTGAACCGCGCGACGGCGGTGCTGGAGACGGCGAGCGGCAAGTCGCTGAATGTGGCGCGGACGCTGCACACGCTGGGCGCGGAAGTTCTGACGACGGGATTCCTGGGCGGCGATTCGGGCAAGCTGATTCGCGAGGATCTGGCCAGCGCGGGGATACCGCATCTATTTATCGAGGTGACGCCGCGCACGCGCACATGCGTGACGGTGATCGATCGGTCGACGAATGGCGCGACCGAGCTGGTCGAGGAGACGGCGGCGGTTGAGCCAGAGGCATACGAGCGGTTGCTGAAAACGGTGGACGCGAATTTGTGGCGGGCGCGGGCGCTGGTGCTTTCGGGGTCGCTGCCTCCGGAGGCGCCGGAGCGTTTTTATGCCCAATGCGTAGCATTGGCGGTCCAAAGCGCCGTGCCGGTGTTGCTGGATACGCGTGGAGCGCCGTTGCGGGCGGCTCTGGCGGAGCGACCCACGCTGGTGAAGCCGAATCGTCAGGAATTGCAGGAGACGGTGAGCTTTGCCATCGATAGCGATCAGGGACTTCGGCGAGCGATCGTCGAGTTGCTGGAACAGGGGCCGAAGTGGGCGGTGATTACGGATGGGCCGCGCGATGCAATCGCGGGCGACGGGACGTCGTTCTGGCGAGTGACGCCGCCGAAAATTACGCCGTTGAATCCGATTGGAAGCGGGGATGCATTTGCGGCAGGGCTGACGCTGGCGATGCTGGAAGGGATGGATCTGCCGAACGCGTGCCGGCTTGGGGCGGCGTGCGGGGCGGCGAATGCGCTGAGCTCACCGGCGGGGCATGGGAAGCGCGCGGACGTGGAGCGGCTTTTGGCGGAAGTGCAGGTTTCGAGCTGGTGATGGCGATCAATGGCCATGGGCGGGCTCGCCGAGGATTTTTTTCAGCTCGCCCAGCTTTTCCTGCAGCATCTGCGGCGTCTTTGCTTCGAGGTTCAGGCGAAGCAGCGGCTCGGTGTTGCTTTTGCGGACGTTGAACCACCAGTCGCCGTTATCGACGGTGATGCCGTCGAGGTAGTCGACCTGGGCCTTTTTGTACGCGTCGGCGAGTTCGCGGATTTTGCCGTCCTTGTCTTCGATCTGAAAGTTCAGCTCACCGCTCTGGCTGTAGCGATACAGCGGCTTCACCAGCTCGCTCAGCGGCTTGCCCTGGGCGGAGAGGATGGACGTCAAACGCGCGAACGCGATGGCGGCGGAATCGGCGTAATAGAAGTCGCGGAAGTAGATGTGCCCGGACAGCTCGCCGCCGAAGACGGCCTTGGTCTCGGCCATGGTTTTTTTGATGAACGCATGGCCGACGCGGTCGCGCTTGGGGACGCCGCCGAGGGACTTGACGACGTCGGGGACGACGTGGCTGGAGCGCAGGTCGTAGACGACGGTTGCGCCCTTGTTTTCGGGGCGTTTCAGAAAATCCTCGGCCAGAAGCGCCGTCATGATGTCTGAGCCGATCATCTTGCCGTTCTCATCGACGAAGACGCAGCGGTCGGCGTCGCCGTCGAAGCAGACGCCCAGGTCCGGCTTCACCTCGGCCATTTTTGCCTTGAGCATATCGAGGTTGGATTCGACCAGGGGGTTGGGGTCGTGGGTGAAGCGGCCGGTGATCTCGAAGAGGACGGGGATGATCTCCATGTTGATCTGGTCGCCGAAGACGGCGGGGATCATCTTGCCGGCCATGCCGTTGCTGGCGTCGATGACGACGCGCAACCTGCGCTTCATGTCGAGAAACTTGAGGACGGTGGATTTGTAAGGCTCCCAGAGGTTGCGCTCCTCGTACTTGCCCTGGACGCCGGTATTGCCGACGCGCAGGGTCATGGCGATGCGCTTGATGTCGTCGAGGCCGGAGGATGAGCCGATGGGCTTGGCCTTGGGGCCGGAGATTTTGAAGCCGTTGTACTCGATCGGGTTGTGGCTGGCGGTGGTTTGAATGCCGCCGACGCAGTCGAGGTAGTTGATGGCGAAGTAGATGAACGAGGTGTCGATCATGCCGACGTCGATGACGTTCATGCCGGTGGAGCGGAGGCCGTCGCAGAGGGCGGCGGCGAGCTCCGGCGAGTGGGGGCGCATGTCGCGGCCGACGACGACGGTGTCTTCCATCTTCACCTTCTGGTCGGCTGAGACGTTCTGGCGGTTGCGCTTCAGGTATTGGCCGGTGGCGTGGCCGACCTTCCAGGCGGCGTCCTTGTCGAGCGGCTTGGGGTAGATGGCGCGGACGTCGTAGGCCTTGAAGATCTTCTCAATCATGTCGGGTGAACCTTCCTCTGTGATGGGGGAGCGCGTAGTGTATCGGCCCGGGCGCGGGGCGGCAATTCTGTGCGAATGGATGGCAGTTGATTAGTGGCGCGAACATGTTTTTTCGAGGGGCACTGCTGGGAATAGGCGCGGCGGCGCCGATCGGTCCGGTGAATGTGGAGATCGCGCGGCGGTCGCTGCGGCGGGGATTTGGCGCGTCGGCCGCGCCTTTCTATGATGCCCGCCACTCTCACTCAGGTTAAACGAGCATGAAGCAAACGATCTGTCGTCAGAATCACCGTCCGGCCGTTCGGCCCTCCTCACTGCTGGCTGCGTGCGCGGCGGGGGCCGTTGCGATGCTGCTCACGGGGTGTGCGGGGGACACTTCGACGTTTAATCCCAATGAGATGGCGCGGGTGGCGCGGGCGCGGGCGAGCGAAAATTCGACGCCGGACATGCGCCCGCTGCCAGAGCGGCTGGTGTCGCCCTTCCTTCCGCCGGCGACGCAACCGGCGACGAGGCCGAGTTTTTCTCCGGCGTCGCGGCCGAGCTCTTTTGACTCGCCGGTCCGCCGGTTGAGCCTTCGCGACATCGTGCATAGCGCGGTGGCGAACAATGCGGATGTGCGCGTCGCGGCTTATGATCCGGCGATTAAGCAGGCGCAGGTCCTGGAGTCGGAGGCGGCTTACGACTTGCGGTTCTTTACCCAATTTCAGTACGTGAGCCAGGATAACTTGCAGCCGACGGCTGTAGTGCCCGGACTCAATCCATTTGGCAGTGGCCTGGTGCATTTCCAGAGCATCCAGGGACAAACCGGTCTTCGTCAGGATCTGCCGACCGGCGGCAAGGCCGAACTGAGGTACCAAGCCGATCAGTTCGACCGCTCAGGGCCGGGCTTCCGCAGGCCACCTCTGCCACCCGACCCGTTCTGGACCAACGAGCTGGCGCTTCAAGTCACCCAACCGCTGCTCCAGAATTTCGGCAGCCCGGCGAACCAGGCGCGCATCGGCATTGCGCGAAACAATCAGAAGGTCAGCATGCTGGACTTCCGGTTGGCGCTGGAGAAGAACCTGGCGGAGCTCGAGAAGCTGTATTGGCAGCTCGTGCAGGCGGAGCAGGAGGTGAAGATTCGGGAGAATCTGCTCAATGCGTCAAGCGGTACGGCGCAGAAGTTGAAGGATCGAATCGGCGCGCCGGGAACGACGAACAGCGAAGTATCACAGGCGAATGCCGCCGTTGCATCGCGCCAGGCGGACCTAGTGCGCACGCGCTCGCAGGTGTCCGACCTGTCGTCGCAGTTGAAGGCCAAAATGAACGATCCGGATCTACCGGTGTCGAGCGCGGTGCTGATCCTGCCGGCGGACGTGCCGATCGACAGCCCGATCCACTTCAACACTGAGGAGCAGATTCAGACGGCGCTGACATTTCGTGCCGAGTTGTCGCAACAGCAGTTGAAGATCAGCAACGCTGAAATCACGGTGGGCGCTGCAAAGAACAACCTGTTGCCGAAGCTGGACCTGGTGGGCACGATCGGCGTGCAGGGGCTGGGCCAGGACTATCACGCGGTGGTGAAGGACCAGGGGCGATTCGACTTCATCGATTTTACGATTGGCTTTCAGTTGGAAATTCCCCTGGGCAATCGAGAGGCGCGCGCCATTTACACCCGGACGCAGTTGACGCGGCTCCAGGCGATTCAGCAGTACCGCGGCCTGATCGATCAGGTGTCGCTCGAGGTGGATATGGCGCTGCGCGAGGTGAATACGACGTGGAATGAGATGGCGGCGACGCGTCAGGCACGCATCGCGGCGGAGGATGCGCTGCGGCGCTTTGAGGAAACGGAGCGGATTCGCCAGCCGGAGATCAGCCCGGCGTTCATCAATACGAAGCTCGATCTGCAATCGCGGCTGGGGGAAGAGCAGCGGCGGGAGATCACCGCGATCGCGACGTACAACATCGCGATATCGGCGCTGGAGCGGGCCAAGGGGACGCTGCTGCGGTATGACAACGTCACGCTCGAAGAGGACACGCAGCCTTACGAGGATGCGCCAAAGACGTTTAAGCCGTTGTTTCCGTGGCACTTCGGTAAATGAGTGGTAAAGCGTACTGCGTAACACGTAAAACTGAACTGGAAGTGGCGCGGTGCTTTGTCCTCTCGGCGGGATGGGTTAATCTAGTCGTGTGCTAACGCTGCTGGTGCTTCAGGGGCCGGACAAGGGCCGGCGATTTGAGTTGCCCGACGTGCAGACGTTTGTCGGCCGGGATAGCCGCGCGCTGCCGATTACGGACAACACGGTGAGCCGGCGTCATGCGGAATTGCTGCCGACCGAAGACGGCAACTGGATTCTCAAGGACCTGTCGAGCGCGAACGGCACTTATGTGAACGGCACGCGCGTGTTGCGTACGCATCAACTGAAGGCGGGGGATCAGATACGGGTGGGGAGGACGCTATTTGTATTTGGCGCGCAGCCGGGCGTGAGCCGGGCGAGCGGTGGCGATGTGCAACTGGCGGGCGAGGAGTCCGGGATGGACGCCTCGATCATGCACACGGTCGCGAGCAATGACGACTCGATGGTGCTGGCGGTCCCCGAGCCGGCGGCGGCGGCGGTATCGAACCTGCGCATCCTGTATCAACTGTCGGCATCGCTGGGCAGCGCTTTCGATTCGGATCAGGTGCTCGAGGTGGTGATGGACCTGATCTTCGAGCACGTGAAGGCGGACCGCGGCCTGGTTCTGATGCTCGACGCGCAGCGCGAGCAATTGTTGCCGAAGGTGGTCCGCACGCGCGAGGACAAGGACGACAAGGCAGCGGCCGCCAATGCAGAAAACGGCAATGGCCAGGCGAAAGACGAGCCCAATCGCCCGCCGCGCTCGTCCGAGCGCATTCACGCCTCGCGCACGATCATCAACCATGTGCTGGCCAACGGGGAAGGCGTGCTGTCGTCCAATGCGATGGCCGATCAGCGCTTCAGCAAGGGCAAGAGCATCCACAACCTGGGCATCCGCTCGGCGCTGTGCGTGCCGATCAAGGCAAAAAAACTCGGCGCCACGCTTCGCGAAAAGGACATGGAAGAGATCATCGGCGTCATCTACATCGACAGCTCGGTAAAGAACTACACGTACTCGACGGATCAGCTGCGCTTGTTGACGGCGATCGGGGCGCAAGCGGGCCTGGCGATCCAGAACACGAGCCTGTACAAGGCGCAGTTGCAGGCGGAGCGCATGGCAGCCATCGGCGAAACCACCGCGGCGCTGTCGCACTCGATCAAGAACATCCTCCAGGCATTGCGCGGCGGCGCCGACGTTGTGGAAATGGGCCTCAAGGCGAGCAATGTTCTACAGGCGACCAAGGGTTGGCGCGTCGTCGATCGAAACCTGGAAAAGATCTACAACCTGACGATGAACCTGCTGGCATACAGCAAGGAGCGCGAGCCGCAGTTGCAGTTGGTGAACCCCAAGAAGCTGATCGACGAGTGCGTCGAGCTGACGGCGGCGGCGGCGGGCGGGAAGGCGGTGATGGTGGTCGCGGACGTCGATCCGGATCACCCGGCGATCCCGCTCGACCCGGACGGCATGCACCAGGTGCTGATGAACCTTCTGAGCAACGCGATCGACGCGGTGGAGCCGGGGAAGGGGCTCATCCGGATCGTGTGTCGATATGAGGGCGAGGAGCACACGTCGGTGGTTGAGGTGATCGACAACGGCGCGGGCATCGCCCCCACGATGGCGAGCCATCTCTTCGAGCTCTTTCACTCGACCAAGGGGAACCGGGGGACCGGTCTGGGGCTGGCGGTGGCGCGGAAGATCGTGGAAGAGCACGAGGGATCGATCGCCGCCCGAAGCTCGCCGACGGAGGGGACTGTGTTTACCATCCGCCTGCCGGTCGATCATGCGGCGATCTTTGATGCGTCGCACACGCATGGACCGGCGAGATAGGCGGGTGTCGGGTATCGGGAAACGCGATCCTGTTCCCCGATACCCGGCACCCGATCCCCGATACCCGATACCCACTTCCGCTACTGCTGCGGTCTCTTTGGCGCATCGACGTGCGCTTTATCGGAATGTTTCGGTCGTTTGCCGTACCGGGTACCTTCGCCTGATTCGGCCGAGGCTGCGCCGGCAGTGGGCGCTTTCGCAGCGGGCTTTCCATCGGCGGTCGTCTTAGTAGCCCATTTGACTTCGTCATCGAGCGGCGCCCACCAGTGCTTCTTGACGCCCTGCTTGACGAGCCGCAATACGTCGTTCGGATCGTCCACGACGCGGAAGATATCGAGGTCTTCTGGATCGATGAATTCCGGCAACAGCGTCTGCTTCATCCAGTCGACGAGGCCGCCCCAGTATCTCGACCCGTAGAGGATGATCGGAAAGGCCTCGACCTTCGTCGTCTGAATGAGGGTGATCGTCTCGAAGAACTCATCCAACGTTCCATACCCGCCGGGAAAGCAGATAAACGCGCTGGCGTACTTCACGAACATGACCTTGCGGGCGTAAAAGTAATGGAAATCCAAGCTGATCGTCTGGTAGCGGTTTGAGTCCTGCTCGTGCGGGAGCGTGATGTTCAGGCCGACGGATTGCCCGCCGGCCTCCAAGGCGCCTTTGTTGGCCGCCTCCATGATGCCGGGGCCGCCTCCGGTGATGATCGAGAACCCGGCTTTGGCCAGGAGGCGCGCGGTGGCCTCCGCCTGTTTGTAGAATGGATCGTCCGGCCGCATGCGCGCCGAACCGAAGATCGTTACCGCTTTGCCGATGCCGGCGAGGGATTCGAACCCCTCGACGAATTCGGACATGATGCGAAAGACGCGCCAACTGTCGGCGCCGTCGGGGACGGTGGGCAGATCCTTGTGCGGCATGGACGAACCTTTTTGGATGCTGAAGACTGCCATCGCGCCAGGCGGCCCGCGCACAACGCATGCGTCGGCAGCAGGGTACGAGTTTCTACCAGAAGAGCCCCGCCGCCGCATTAGGTCGTTGTATCGTTGTACGTGCGCTCAGGAGCCCTATGAATCGCCGACCGTTCTGCGCCATCGCCGTCATCTTCGCCTTTACCTGTTCTCCGGTCGGCGCGGTTGACGTCGCGGCCGCCTCCGGGACCCATGTGCTGCTGATTACGATCGACGGCTTCCCGGCCTACCTGCTCAATGATCTGAAGACGTCGGTGCCCACGCTCCGGGCGCTTGCGCGCGACGGCGCGGTGGCCGAGGGAATGCGCGTCTCCAACCCATCGGTGACGTGGCCCAATCACACGACGCTCGTGACCGGCGTGCGCCCGGCCCGGCATTCCGTGCTCGCCAACGGCGTTCTGGCCCGTCATGGGCCCGGCCAGACGACGCGAATCGAACCCGGTCACGATCAGGCTGACCTCGTCGCCGTTCTCACCGTTTTTGACATGCTTCACAACGCAGGCTTTTCGACGGCGGGAATCAATTGGCCCTGTACCCGCAACTCGCCGTCACTCGACGTGAATTTTCCCGACGTCCCCGAGCAGATTCGATACATGACGCCGTCTCTCCGCGAGGCCATGGTCGCCGCCGGCTCACTTCCTGATGCTACGGATAAGACATTCAGCACGCTGGGCGCCCCGGGGCGCGACCGCATCTGGCTCGACGCCGCCTGCCGGGTCATTCGCGAGCAGAAGCCCAACTTCATGCTCTTTCATTTGCTCAACGTGGACGGGACGCATCACAAGTACGGCCCATTGAGCATGGCGTCGCAGACGGCGGCGGCGTTTGCGGACGATTGCATTCGCGACCTGTTGCACGCGATCGATTCGGCCGGGATTCGCGAGCAGACTACGATCTTCATCGTTGCGGATCACGGCTTCAGCATCGCGACCAAGGAGATTTACCCGAACGTTATCTTCCGCACCGCCGGCCTTCTCGCCGCAGGGCCGACTGGCATCGTGAGCGCGCGGGTCCACGCCATCTCTGAAGGCGGTTCAGCGCTGGTGTATTTCACCGACGCCAAGGCGACCACCGAAGATCGGCAGAAGGTGCTCGAACTCCTGAAGGGCAAGGAAGGGTTCGACGTGATCGAACCCAGGGAATACGCCGCGTTCGGCCTGCCCACGCCGCAGGCCTCGTCGCAAGCGCCCGATCTGTTTCTGGCGGCCAAGGACGGGTACGCCTTTGATGGGTCGGCCGGCGGCAACGATGCTGTGGGCCCTGCGATCCCCAATCGCCACGCAGTCGGTTACCACGGCTACCGAAGCGACAACCCGAAGATGAACGCGGTGTTCATCGCCTCCGGTTCCGGCATCGCACCCGGAACGCGTATCGGCGTGGTTGAAAACGTCGACGTGACGCCAACCATTGCGAAGATCTTTGGCAAAGAAATGCCCGGTGTTGAGGGGCGGGTCTTGACGGAAATCTTCAGCAAGAAGTGAGCGGTTCGGGGCTCCTCACAGCCCAAGCATCTTCTTTTTCTCTTCCCACTCCGCCGTCTCGCGCTTGTTTTCCGTGCCGAGGGGGTTGCCGTTGCGAATCGCGTCGATTTCGAGGCGCGTGAGGTGCATGCCACCAAAGTTGTAGTCCATGAACGCCTCGGCCGCGATCGGCACGATCGGCTGGACGAGCGCAAACATCGCATTGGCGTAATCCCGGATTTCCTGCTGAGCGTGAGCGTCCATCCGCAGCGACAGGAAGTGAAACAGATTGTGCAGATCGATCTTCCAGTACCACTCGGTGTACACGTTGACCGGCAGCACGATGCGGGCGGTCTCGCGGGCGACGCCCTTGGCGATGAACTGCTCGTACCTCGCGTGTTCTGATTCAAGCTTTTCCAGATACTCGCCAAACTCCCGCGCGGTCAGCTCATCGACCGGCGCGCCGCCGCCCTGGCGATTGGCGGCGCTTTGCTGGCGGATGTTGTCGGGGGTCGGGTGGTAATACCGGTCGCGCACCACGGAGTAGCGCGCCGAGTATTCGTTCACGTTGGCGGTGCGATGCCGAATCCATTGCCGCGCGATGAAGATCGGCATGACGTGATGGAACTTGAATTCGACCATCTCGAACGGCGTGGTATGGCGGTGCCGCGCGAGATAGCGGATCAGGCCGCGGTCCTCATTCACCTGTTTGGTGCCTTCGCCGTATGAGACCCGCGCCGCCTGGACGATGGCAAAGTCCGCCGACTTGCCGAGGGGGGCAAAGCGCGGCATCACGTCGCAGAGCGCGACCAGGCCGTGGTCGTGGACCTTCACTTCCCAGCGGGCCGAGCCGCCCATCACGTCGTGAACCTCAGATTCAAAGGGCTTCCGCGCGATCTCTACCGCGGGAATGGTGGGCGGATTTGGCTGCGAATTGGACATGGGCGGCATGATAGCGATGGGCGATGGGGATGCCACCGTTTTGCTCAGACCCCGGCGGCCATGACCGCGATCAGATAAAAACAGTAGCCGACGATCATCACGAATCCCTCTTCCTTGCCGAGGTTCCATTTGCCGACCGCGACGGGCAGAAACAGGACCGACAGCAGGACGAGGGCGACGGCATCGATGCGCCAGGTGGCCAATGGAAAGATCGTGGGGTGCGGTGCGAAGGTGTCGAATGTCGCGCGGATGCTTTTGGAGCCGCGCGCGGCGTCCCACCAGGCCTTGATGTACGGCGTGAGCGCCACCGCGGGGACGAGAACACACAGGTTCAGAAGCACGACGCCGATCTGCGTGGTGACGGGAACCCACGACGCGCCGAGCATGGCCAGCCGGCGTCCGGCTTGAATGATCGGGGAAATCAGCATGAGGCTCAGCAGCGATGCGCCGATTGCGCCTGGTGAAATGCGCACCCGATAATGGCCAAGTCCATCGGCGCCGCGCAGCGCCAACCAGACCGCGCCGCCGGCGCTGAGCACGGCGACAAGCGCGATCATCCAGGCCACTTCGTCGCCGAGGGGTGAAGGTGATTCGGTTTCATGATGATGCTCCCACTCGTGTTCGGTGTCGCCCTCGCGCCACAGCGGCCATAGGACGAGGCCTTCCATGGCGAGGGCAACGCCGTGCTTCCAGGTCAACAGACCGTTGAAGCCGGAGACGAAGACGATCAGCGCGGCGGCGAGGGTAAAGGGCCAGATGCGCTTCCAGCGCGCGGGCGCGGGTCCGACTGGCGCCACGGTGCTGACGGCGCCCATGGCGGTGGAGAGGAGTGCCACACTGGTCCCGAAGGCGATCCCGAGCGCGACGTCGGTTGAGCCCCACGCGATTGCCGCCACGACCGCACCGGCGATCGGCAGCCAATGGATCAGCGCTCTTCGGCCCGGCGACGAGCCCCACTTTCCCCAGACGGCGATGCTGGCCGCTGTGGCCGACAGGAGCAGTCCTGCGGCGCCGGCGGCGGTATATAAAAGAGCGCGAATGGGCGAGAGGATCGGGTCCGCCATACGGGGCGGAATGGTGCAGGGAATGACCCGCAATGTCCAGCGGCGCGATCAGACGCCGACGGGTAAGACGGCCCGCAACTTCTCGATCGCGCCGGGCAACACGTCGAGCGTCTGGTCGATCTCGGCTTCGGTGGTGTAGCGCGACAGGCTAAAGCGGATCGCGCCATGAGCATAGCGGGGGTCGATGTTCATCGCCTTGAGCACGTGCGACGGTTCGAGGCTCCCACTGCTACAGGCGGCGCCGGCGGATGCGCAGATGCCCTTCTCGCTGAGAAGCAGGA
>JBBRIN010000034.1:0-12285 GCA_038221115.1 Tepidisphaerales bacterium | reverse complement strand
GATCTGACGTCGGCACTGCAGGGCGGGGGCGCGGGAGAGACGACGGACTCGCTGATCGGCGTGAGCGCCGTCGGCGGGCTGATGGGCAAGGGCAAGGGGACCGGCTCGGGCGTGGGCGATACGCTCGGATCGGGCACGGGGGACGGAGGCTCGATCGCGGCGTTTGGCGTGCCGGGCGGCGGCGGCGGTGCGGGGCCGCGCAGTTCGTTCATGGGCGTGAAGGGCAACGCGCGGCGGGTGGCGTTCATCTGCGACGCATCCGGCTCGATGATGACGAAGTTTGAAGAGCTGCGGGTGGAGTTGGGGAAGGCCGTCGATATCCTGCAGCCGCCCCAGTCGTTCAACATCATCTTCTTCCAGGAGAAGGGGAAGAGCCTGCCGCTGGACAAGGAACAGATGGTGTTCGCAAACCCGGACAATAAACGAAAGGCGGCGGTCTTTTTGGAGCACACCGCGCCGCACGGGGCGACCGACCCGCTGCCGGCATTGGAGCTGGCGTTTAAGCAGGGGGCGCAGCTGATCTTCCTTCTGACCGACGGTGACTTTGACGACAACCCGGCGGTGATCAAGCGGTGCAAGGAGCTGAACCCAAATGCGAAGGTGAAGATCAACACGATTATTTTTGTGAAGAACAAGCAGGAACTGGCGGCAGCCAAGGACTTCGTCGAGGTGATGAAGACAATCGCGAACGACAGCGGGGGGAATTACAAGCTGGCGGATGCGAACAACCTGCAGTGATGGCTCAGACTTAATGATTTGGTCGAGGCAAAGCGGCGAAAGACGCGCGACGGTGACAGAGACAATGTTCCGGTCGTCGCGCGAGTCGCCGGACTGGCCTTGTACCAAACCCTCTCGATTCGGGCAGGAGACAGAGAGATCGGCTCCGGTCCCTGACCCGGTGGAGGGCGACATTCACATTGCGAATCTCCCATTTGAGGAGAAGGACTGTTCCATGCGTCAGTTCATGCGTCGCTACGCCGCGTCAAAATTCAGGATCGCGCTGCTGCTGGCACTGATGGCCGGCGCGATGTTCGTCGCCGGGTCGGGCCATGCCGCTGACGCGGCGGGAGGCAAAGAGGGCGATGCCAAGGTTGCGCCGCCGGTGGGGCTCTTTCAGGTGATCATGGGGAACCGCGATTTCGTGTTCTTCCTGATCATCGGCTGCTCGGTGATGGGCGTGACGCTGATCATCCAGGGGTTCATCAAGAACCGCCGGGTGGTGCTGATGCCGGATGCGAGCGTGAACCACATCCGCGAGCTGATCAACCAGCGGCAGTTTAAGGAGCTGATCGAGTACACGGAGAGCGATCCGACGTTCATCAGCCGGGCGCTGAATCCGGCGTTGAAGCGGGCGCCGAGCTTCAGCAGCATGAAGGAAGCGATGGAGACGGCGCTGGGGGAGCAGACGGCGGAGCAGTTCCGGAAGATCGAATACCTGAACATCCTGGGCAACCTCGGGCCGCTTTTGGGGCTGCTTGGCACGGTGCTCGGCATGATCGAGGCGTTCAGCGCGATGAACCAGGCGCAGGGGAACGCGAGCCCCGGTCAATTGGCCGGCGGCATTTCCAAGGCGCTGGCGCACACGTTTCTGGGGCTGATGCTGGCGGTGCCGTGTCTGGCGTCGTTCGGCATCCTGCGGACGATCGTGGATCGGTTGACGGTGCAGGGAGCGCTGATCGCCGAGGAGTTGTTGCTGATGATCAAGCCCGCCGAGGCCAAACCCGCCGCGGTGAGTGCGGCTGCGGGCGGCGCACCGCGACCTGGCGCGATCCCGCAGCCGGGCATTCCCATTCCCGCGCCGCGCAAGGCGCCGGTGCCGCCGCCTGCTCCGGCGGTGTGAAGAAGTAGGCGGTAAGCAGTAGGCAGAAAAAGCAGAGGTAGGCAGTAGGCAGTAGGCAGAAAGAACGACTTTCTCTGCTTACTGCCTACCGCCTACTTGTTACTGCCCACGGACTACTCCAACGGAGCAATTCATGTCGGCATCTGGTGGAAGAAAACGTCGAACCATGCCGGCGGCGCATGGCAATGAGGTGAACGTCACGCCGCTGATCGACGTCGTGATGTGCCTGATCATCTTCTTCATGCTCGTGGCCAAGATCGGCGTCACGACGGGCGCTGAGGCGATGGACCTGCCTTTCAGTTACCTGGGCAAGAGCATCGACGACATGGGGAACACGCTGACGCTCAACATCCTGCCCAAGGGGGACATGGAGCGCATCAAGGCAAAGGTCGAATCGGAGCGCATCGCGGCGACGGATTTCCAGGTGACGGCGCTGGTGAATGACGTGAAGAAGGATTTGCCGATCCAGGTGGGTGATACGAACCCCACGCACCCGCTGCGCGAGGTGCTGATTCAGATGAAGGCGCGCTACAAGGACCAGTTCAAGGTGATCATCCGCGCGGATGCGGACCTGCCGTTTACGCTGGTGGAGCCGACGCTGGTCGAGTGCGCCAATGCGGGAGCGATGAACATCTTCTTCACGACGCAGAAGGGCGAGGAGCCGGCGGCGGCGAAGTAATCGAGATCGAAAGCAACAGAAGGCAGGCCATGCGAGTCCAAGGCGCTAAAAAGATTCATTACGATTCGGGCCCCAACATGACGCCGTTGGTGGACGTCGTGATGGTGATTTTGATCTTCCTGATGCTGGCGGGGAGCTTCGGAGGGATGGAGCACTATCTGGCGAGCACGCTGCCGATCAAGCCATCGGGAGGGGCACAGGTGGATACGAAGAAGACGGCATTTGATGACGTGCAATTGGACGTGCGCGTGGATGCGCCTTCGAATTCGAACGCGTGGACGGCGCGGTTTGGCGACGTTTCGACGGGGAGCCCCGAGAAACTGAAAGAGGCGATGACGGCGAAGTTCAAGCAGTACGAGGCGCAGGGAACCTCGAAAGACAAACTGCAGGTGAACATCGACCCGAACAAGCACGTGAAGTGGAAGAGCCTCATTGCGGTGTATCAGGCCGCCGCCGACTCGGGGTATACCAAGATCGGGTTTAAGACGTCGCACGGCGGCTGATCCGGCTCAACTCTCGTGACATTAAAGCAGGTTTTTACCATGGCGCGCTCTTTGCCTCGTCGAATCCTTTGTTTGATGCTGATCACTTTGATCGCGCTGCCGGGGGGGCGATTGCTCGCGCAGCCGAAGCCAAGCGGGGCGGTGAAATCGGCCGGCGCCAAGGCGCCGCTGGATGCGCTGGATGAAAACAAGCTGATGGGGGAGATGGCCAATCGAGGCCTGACGGATCTGCTGGACTATTACTTTCAGAAAAACAACGTCCCCGACGAGAAGCGCAAGGAGACGGTGGTGCTGATCGCGCTCAAGCACCTGGACAGCCCGGACTTTGCCCGCAAGACGATGGCCGAGCGCAAGGATGAGATCCAGAAGATCGTGGTGGGGATCAACGCGATCCTGCCGTCGATCAACGACCCGACCCGGCTGCTGCGGTATGCGTCGGGCCTGATCACCAACGGGACGATGCGGCTGGTGAACACGCTGGAATACTGGGGCGAAAACCCGCGGACGCAGGCGGCGCTGAATCCAATCGCCGAGACGGTGGACAAGATCCTGGCGCAGGCGGTGTCGCAATCGAAGGTGAAGGCGGATGCGATCGTGAACGCGATCAAGGGGCCGAACGATCCGAATCTTGCAAAATGGGAAGAGGCGAACCAACTGATGCTGCTGGCGGAGTACACGAAGGCCCGCGCGGGATACGGGCTGGCGCTGTCATACGACAAGGCGGCGGTGGACCAGCGCGGGAAGGTGTGCTCGGCAGCGATCGAAAAGCTGAAGGATTTCGACGTCGAGGGCGGCGATGTGCGGATCGCGTCGGTGCTGGCGATTGCAAAGCTCAGCATGGCGATGGGCGGGCCCGAGGGCTACAAGCAGGCGAAGGAGTATTTCGCCAAGGTCGTCGACGCCAAGAGCGACGATGCCAAGGCGCCCGACAAATACCTGGCCGAGCAATATGAGGCACGATATTTCAACCTCGTGGCCGATCTGTTGGCGCACAAGCCGGCCGAGGCGGAGAAGGGCGTGGCGGCGCTGCGGGAATGGCAGGACAAGACGCTGCCGGAGGGGGCAAAGAAGGGGGCGGACGCGGCAATGTCGATGCTGGAGTATCGCATCGACGCGGGCAAGGCCGAGCTGGCGAGCGACCCGGCGCAGCGCGAGAAGCTGAACGCGGATGCGGTGGCGGTGCTGATGGACCTGGTTGCCAAGCGGCCGGACCTGCGGCCGATCATCTTCGAGCAGGTGATGGGGAAGATCCCTGAAAAGCCGAACCTGGCGGAGCTGAACCCGCTGCTGCTGGAGGCGATTGTGACGCGGGGGATCGATGCGCTGCAGCGCAAGACGCCGGAGAAGGAGGATTCGCGCGATATTCAGATGGCGGCGGATGCCTCGCGCCAGATCGTGAAGCGGCGCGGGCAGCCGGGGATCTCGGCGGCGCAGGTGGATACGTCGGCGTACGCGATTGGCATCTTCGAGCAGCGCATCGGGGCCGCCAAAGACCTTGCCCCCGAAGCTCGGCGGACGAACAAGGCCGACGCGGTGGAGGCGTTTATCGCGTACGTGAAGACCTTCGGCGCGAACAAGGTGCGCACGGACAGCGCCCTGGAAAATGCGATGGCGCTGCTGACGGAGCTGCGCAAGGACAATGCGAACGATGACCGGGTGAATAAGCTGTTTGACGAGGCGCTGGACGTGGCGCTGTTTAAGGGCGGCCGGCAGGAACTGGCTTATGCCTATGCGCGGCGGCGGATGGAACTGCAGGATTATGCCAATGCGCGCAGGGCCTTTGGGATGGTCAAGAGCGACAACCCGACGGCGCAGATCATGTCGCGCTACTACCAGATGGTCTCCGATCAACAACTGCTGATTAAGGCGGCGAACGATGCCGAGCGGAAGTCGCTGTCGGATGAGATCCAGAAGCTGGCCGACCAGCTCAACCCGATGGTCGATCGCGCCATCGCCGAGGCGAAGGACGCGACGGCCAAGCGGGAAGCGCAGCTCACGAAGGTGAAGATGCGGCTGCTCGCTGCGGACGTGGCGCGGGCGAACAAGGCGCCGGCGCGGGTGATCGAGTTGCTGAACGGATTTGAAGGACAAATCGAGGGGTTCCCGGCGGAGAAGCAGAACGAGCTTGTGGGCAATGCGCTGTTTCTGCGGGTCAACGCGCTAATCGCGCTCGGGCAGAACAAGGAAGCGATCGCCGAGATCCAGAAGCTGGTGGCCCAGCAGCAGCCGGCGCAGGCGCTGGTGACGATCACCAACCTGTTGACGGCGCTGGATGCGAGCTTCAACCAGGAAAAGGGCAAGGCGAGCCCGGACGCGGGGACGCTGCAATTATTGTCGGCGCAGCGGGCGCAGTTGGCGAGCCTGCTGATCGATCAGGTGCAGAAGAATCCGGGCATGCCGGACAAAAACAAGCGGCAGTACGTCAGCTTTAATGCGACGGCGCAGCGGCAGGCGGCGGAACTGGAGCCGGACGCGAACAAGAAAAAAGCGTATCTCGGCGAGGCGATCAAAACGTACCAGGCGCTCCTGAAGGATGTGCCGGCGGACGACCCGGAAGCGGCGAGTTTGCAGCGGCTGATCGCGCTGGCGCAGTTCCAGTTGGGCGGCAAGGAGAACCTTCAACTGGCGCACGATACGCTGAACGAGCTGTTTGCTGCGAAGAAGTTTGGCGGGGCGATGGTGCGCATCGGAGATGAATCCAAGCCCAATGAGATCTACTGGGAAGGGTTGTTGCGGTGGCTGCAGATCAAGATGCAGTTGGCGACGCTGAATCCGGACCCGTCGATGCGCGCCGATGCGCAGCGGATCATGAAAAACAACGTGATCATCCCGTTCGGCGATCAGGCGGGGGGCGATGCGTTTGCGAAGGATTTTCGGGCGCTGCGGAAGGAGATTTTGGGGGATTGGAAGCCGGAGGCGGCGACGCAGCCGGTGGCGGGCGGGTGAAGGTTTGGCATTGCTCCCTCCTTCGGTAATCCGGGGGAGGGCGGGGTGGGGGTTTTGTTTTTGGGGTCGTCGAAGAAGAACCCCCACCCTATCCCTCCCCCGGAGTGTCAGGGGAGGGGACAAAGCCGTCATGGGTTGGTGACGGGCTTGGTCGCGGGGCGAGTAGCTGCTTTGGCGGCGGCGTCGGCTTTGATGGCGGAGGCGCGGGAGGCGCTGATGAGGATCGTGGCGAGCCGGGATTGAATGGCGGCCTCGGCGTCCTGCGGGCCGGAAAATTTGTCGGATTCGATCTGAGCGGCGATGTCGGCAAAGACCTGGCCGACTTTCTTGAGGACGGCGGTCTGGGCGGGGAGATCGGGATCGGCGGCATTGGCGAAGTCACGCACCACGAGCTGCCATTTACCGTCCTTTGCGCGCTTCAGATGGATGGGGCGCGGCGAGGCGCCCGCGGGGGTGAGCGTGGCGGTGTCGCCGTTGATGGTGATTTGAGCCTTGTCGAGGCCGGCGAGGGCTTCGCCGGCGGCAGCGCCGGCACCGGCGGCTGGGCCGGTTGCGCCGAATTTGTCGCGGGTGGCGTCGTTGAGCTTGCGGCCGGCAACCAGCAGATCGGCGAAGGCGCGGGCGAGATCCTTGTCGACTTGGTCGGCGGCGTAGAGCGTCTGGTTCGCGGCGTCGCCGTCCTGGGCGGCGACGGCGTCTTGAAGGCTTTTGATGGCGGCCTTTGGGGTGGAAAGGTCGGGATCGGCGGCGCGGGCGGTGGCAACGAGCATCAACGCGGCGGCAGCGACAGAGGCTATGATGAGCGGGCGGCGGCGCGGCAACATGTGGGGAATCTCCGTGGTTGTGAAACGGCAACGAACGGCCGATAAGCCATATGCCGCGGGCGTTTGCCGGGCGCGCGAGGCGAACCTATGGTATCAGGCCTGATGCAGTCCGAGGAGCAGCAGCGGCAAGTGCGGGAGGCGGCGCGAGAGGGCGCCGATGGCGGGGCGGCAGCCGGGGATGGGGTGAGCGTTTTGATCCTCACGAAGAACGAAGAATTCAACATCGAAGCATGCCTGCGCTCGCTGACGTTTTCGGACGACATCGTGGTGCTCGACAGTTTGTCGAACGATCGGACGCTCGAGATCGCAAGGCAGTTCCCTAACGTGCGCACGGTGCAGCGGCCGTTCGATACGGAGTGGAAGCAGCGGAATTTCGGTCTGCACAACATTACCTACAAGCACCCGTGGGTCTACATCTGCGACGCCGACGAACGAGTGCCGGCGGAGTTGGCGGAGGAGATTCTGCGCACGGTGAGAACGGGAGGCGGTGGCGGGCACGTGGCGTATCGGCTCAGGTACAAGAACATGTACCTGGGGCGGTGGATCAAGCACGCGAGCAGCTATCCGGTATGGATCATGCGGCTGGTGCGGCCGGAGCGCGTGACGTACGAGGTGCGGGAGACGAACGTTCATCCGCTGGTGGATGGAAGCGCCGGTGAGCTGCGCGGGCATTTTGTGCACTACAGCTTCGGGGCCGGATTGAAGCGGTGGTTTCAGAAGCACAATTTTTACAGCACGCGCGAGGCGATGGAAGGGGTGAAGGTGCGGCGGGGCGGGAAGCCGAAGCTGGCTGCGCTGCGCAGCGGGGATCCGATGGTGCGGCGTAGGGCGCTGAAAAACCTCAGCTACTTCCTCAAGGGGCGGGGGCTGCTTCGGTTTTTGGCGGCCTATGTGGCGGGTCGCGGTTTTCTCGATGGGGCGGCGGGCCTGCACTACTGCCTGATGATCTCGACGTACGAGTATTGGATCGAGCTGAAGATCAACGAGCAGGAATCGGAATGGCGATCGCGGACGGATCGACTGGTTGCGAAGCTGGTGCGCGATGGTGAGCCGGTTGCGCAGAGTGCGTCGAGCGATGACGCGCCGCTGGTCGAGGTGATGATCCCGACGCTTAACGAGGCGGACCACATCGCCGAAACGGTGGCGAACGCGCGCAAGCTCGGGCCGGTGTTCGTGCTCGACTCGTTCAGCACGGACGGCACGCAGGAACTGGCGCGGCAGGCGGGGGCGACGGTCGTGGAACACGAGTTCGTCGATTACGCGGCGCAGAAGAACTGGGGGTTGGATCATTTGCCGTTTAAAGGGGAATGGGTGTTTATCCTCGACGCCGACGAGCGGATCACGCCGTTGTTGCGAGAAGAGGTGATGGCCGAGGCGTCGGCGGGGCGCGCGGTGGATGGGTACTACATCAATCGGTCGCTGCTGTTCATGGGGCGGGTGGTGCGGCACGGCGGGCTATACCCGTCGTGGAATCTGCGGCTGTTTCGTCGCGGCAAGGCCCGCTACGAGGCGCGCTCGGTACACGAGCATGTGATGTGCCCGGGACCGACCGATTATCTTCGCCATGAAATGGTACATGTGCGGCGGGAGTCGATTAACCAGTATCTGGAGAAGCACATTCGCTATGCGGACATGGAGAGCAACGAGTGGCTTAAGTGGCGGATGGGCCACAGCGGCAGCGCAAAGACGGGCGAGCTGTTCAAAGATGCGCTGCGGTGGCGGCAGTGGGTGCGCCGCAATGTGTGGCCGCGGCTGCCGGCGCGGCCGTTGTGGCGATTTTTGTGGATGTACTGTTTTCGGTTCGGCTTTCTCGACGGGCGGGCGGGATGGCATTTGGCCGAATTGATGGCGTGCTACGAGTACATGATCTCGCTTCTTTATCGCGACAAGATCGTGCGGGCGGCGCAAGCAGGGGAAGGATCGAACGTGACGGCAGCCGGCGCGGGGGGATTGGCAGGCGATCGCGCATCCGTGCTCAGCCCACCTGTTTCGCGCGAATAAGCCGGACCACGTCGCCGAGGGTCTTCATCTGCTCAATATCTTCCGGGTCGATCTGGACGCCGGCGGATTGTTCGAGGGCGAGGACGAGGTTGAGGTGCTGAACGGAGTCCCAGCCGTCGACGCTGTCGGGGGACGAGGCAAGGCTCAGCTGCGCGGCCGGGACACCGAACACATCGGAGGCGGTTTGCATGACCTGGTTCTCTATCGCGTCGCTCATCGGGGGGAACCTCTGGTTTCATTCGTTTGTTGATTGGGCGTGTCACCGGCCTGCTCGATCCATTGGGGCCAGGGGATCTTCCGCGTCGTGAGATCCAACATCCATTCGGCCGGGCCATCCGTCGTCGGATCCCCTATCGGCGCGAACCCGTGGTCGCGATAGAATTCGCGGGCGGGCACGTTTTTCTTCGTGGGGATAAAGCGCCCGACGAGCCGGGTCGCGTCCTGGTTGGCGGCGGCGGCGGCAAGCGTGGACAGGAACGCTGTTTCGACGGTGCGGCCGATCACGCGGCAACTGAGCAGAAAGTTGTCGATCTCGCAAATGCTGCCGGCGGTCCGCACGATGGCAAGGCCGACGATGCCATTGTCGCCGAATCGATCGACGACGCGGATGGTCCAGGCATGCCAGCCGGGCAGCCGCAGAAGCTCGGCGAGTTGCTCCTCGCTGTAGCGGCGGGTGGTCAGGTTAAACTGGTTGGTCTTTTGGGTGAGTTGTGCGGCTCGGGCCAGTGTTTTCAGTGTGACTGGAGCGATGTCGACAACCATCTGGAGCGAGCGATAAAAGTCTTCGAGCGATCCTGCAGACTGCTGTAGCTCGGTCCGAAGTCGCTGGTCAGCGTACATGCGGCCGCGCTCGCGGTCTTCGGCGGACAGAGAGAGCCGTTCAAGAAACGGACATTGCCTCAGCGCCGGCGCGAATCCCATCGGATCGTCGGGCAAGTCGATAACGGTCACTTCTGGGAGTTGCCGACGCACCCAATCTCGCTCGATGGGGTTGTCATCCAGGAATGCGATCGCGTCGATTCCAATGTTCAACTCGGCGGCGATTTCGCGGAGATTACTGGCCTTGTCGTTCCAGTTGATGCGCACGGCTGCGAATTGCTCTGGCCGAAGCAGCATGTTCGGATGCCTGGAAATCGCCTCCATCGCCTCGGCGGGATTGTTCTTGCTGCAAATGGCCAGAATGATCCCGCGGCGATAAAGATCCAGAAGGGCGCGCTGCATGTCGCGCCAGGCGGCGCCGGGGTAGTCGGGGCCGAGCTTGATGCCTTCAATGCCGTCTTCACCGATGACGCCGCCCCAGAGCGTATTGTCCAGATCGACGGCAACGGCCTTGCAGACGCGGCCGGTGATGGGGTGGAGAAAGCGCATCCACTGCCGCGCGAGAGACAGCAGCTCGCCGGCTGCGATGGGCATGCGGACGGTGAGCCACTTGCGGTGGTCTTCCCATTGAGCCTCACCGCGACGGGCGACAAGGGCGTTGTAGTCGAGGATATAAACGTTGTTGGTGCGGCGGGCGGTAGCGGCGATTGAGGTGTTGATTCGGGCGATCGCATCGCGCTGCCCGAGCGGCATCTGTGCATCAAGCGCCCCGGCGGCCGGCTCGGCGGGCGCTTGCAACGTGTGAACGATGAGATGCGCCTGGCTGCCGGCACGGAAGGTGGTGATCAGGCGGTCAAACTCCGATGACACCCGCCCCACCGCAGCTTCGACAGCGGCGGCATCGAGGTCGGCAAAGCCTTCCCACAACTCCGGGGCAACGTCGGCGACATGGACGACCAGGATGGCGCCCGTCGGCTTGCGGGCATACAAGCTGCTCGCGGGATTGAGGATCTCTTGTGAATAGTTGTTGAAGTCGCCGAGTTGCACGTCGAGATCGATGCCGGCCAGGAAGGCCAGGGCGCGGACGAGGGGGACCGCCGGCTCGATGGTGAACGAGCGGAGGATTGCCAGCTTGCAGGGGATGAGCGGCAGGCTGCCGCGGAGTTTTTCGAAGCGGCCGACGACGAAGGAGGCGGTGGCGGGGCCGGGGGTAGCGCGCCAAAAACTCTGGATAGCGTCCAGGGCGGCAACGGCATCGCCGGCGGCGATCAGACGATCAATCTCGTCGCGAGAGGGGACGGGCGATGAGGGTGTTAATTGCAGGAGAGGGTCGTTCACGTGTCTCTGCTCTTGATCGGCCAGTTTCGGGGCATTGCTTGGCGCGCCGGTTTTACTACGCGAAAGGAGGCTCGCCGAGGTTAAGCACGAGCCTCTGCCCGCTCATGGCATTGGAGCATTGTGAAGCGAGGAAGACAATCGCCTGGGCGACTTCAATTGGCTCGAGATTTCGCTTGCCGGGGCGTTGCTGGCCGAGGCGCTTGACGATCTCGGGCGGAAGGACGGCGAGAAGATCCGTCTGCGTCATCGTAGGCGTAACGACGTTTACCTGGATGCCATCAGCAGTGAGCTCCCGGGCGAGGCTGCGCGAATAGCCTACGACCGCACTCTTGGCGGTGATGTACTTGCTCTGGCCTTTCACCGGGATCTCAACGGCGATTGTGGAAAGGTTGATGATTTTCCCTCCGCCGCGCAGCTTGAGAAGCGGCACGGCGGCGCGACAGCAGTTGTGCAATCCCTTGAGGGAAACTTCCAACTCACCGAGGTAATCGTCCCAGGTGAGGTCGGCGACATCCCGCGGCTGGAAGTCCTTAACGGCATTGTTTACGAGGATGTCCACACCGCCCCACTCGGAGACCACCCGGTCAAACAACGCATTGACTTCCTCGGCGTCGCGGATGTCAGCGCGGACGGCCATGGCGTCGCCACCGGCGGAGAGAATGTCGGCGACGACAGCGTCGGCATCGGCGCAGCCCGTGTAATAGTTGACGGCCACGCGCGCGCCGCGCATGGCCAGAAGTTTAGCGGTGGCGGCGCCAATGCCGCGGCTGGCGCCCGTGACCACAGCGACCTTGCCGCGAATGCCGGCATCGAGGTGGGCCTGCTGAATCTGAGCGCATGTGATGGTTGTCGGGGGAATGGGATTGACGATGGCGGAGAAGCGGCCCGCGGCGATCTGCGTGTCGTTTCCCGCAGCGGTGATGGAGATCGATGCATCGAGCAGGCCAGTCGCTGGAGAGGCCTTTTGCGCTCTCGCGGCCAGTACATAATCAGCACCAATCTCGATGGCGCGCTCAAAGGCGATCTGAAATGAGGCGAACGTCGCATAGCGTCCGGGTAGGCGCATGCCAACGAGTGTCGAAAGCAAATTGGTCGCTGCCAAGTTTGGCGCGGCAAAGGTGTGTGGCGAGCCGGGCAGATGATGCTGCGGAATGGCGGGAATGTGGACATTTTCGTTGTACGTGAACGCGGGCGGATAGACGCCGAGCTGCTTCTTTTCGACGATCTCCAGTGAAGAGTCGCCCGTGAACGGCACATCGCCCGCGATCAGATGATAGAGCGTCGCGCCGAGCGAGTAGATATCGCTGCGCTCGTCGGCCATCTTGGCGTTCATCG
>JBBRIN010000033.1:0-12376 GCA_038221115.1 Tepidisphaerales bacterium | reverse complement strand
CACCGTGTGAAATCATAGAGCTGATCAACGGGATCGGCGGGGCGATTCCGATCACCGTGGAGGACGTCGACAAAGAAAATCTCACTCTCCGTTGCTCGCGCCGGCTTCAGCGAAACAAACCCCGGGCCGATGGCACCGTTGGCCTGGCCCGTGTCGCGGGCTATCTACGCGCATCGCAGCGGGTGGTTTTACGCGAAGGGACGGACCTGATCATTGTTCCGATGACTCAACTCGTTCCGGGACTGCCGCAGCGGGGACACGCCATGGCGGCGGCCAGACTGAAAGCAAACCCGGACGCAACCTTGTGGATACGCCATACGGCCGCAGGCGTGGCCATCGGATTTGGTGAGTTTCTGTCGCAGGAATTCACCGTCCAATCGCTTCAGGAGATCGTGGTTGGCGATGCGACCCGCGGGCTGATCTGCCGCGCCGTCGACTCGTTGAGACTATGTTGGTTGCCGGAACGGTTGGCGGGGTGGGCAAACCTGTCGCAAGCCGAAATCAAGGCGGCGTTCTGGGAGGAAGCGAGGGATGGTTCACCACGCGGCGTAGGAAAGACCATGCGGGTTTGCCAACTGCCGGGGCGAAACGAAATCTCAGCGGTTGACACCCCGATGGCGATCGGTGCATTTTCCGCATGTCAACCGGACGCGCGGCTGATGGTCCGGCGGCTTCCGAAAACAGACCGGCCGCCAGATGCCCAGGGGAATGCCAGCTTCCTGGTGGAGTCGATCACGTCGCGCATCGTGCTGGTTTGCGAGCGGCATGGCAGCGATCCGCTTCCAAAGGAACTGGAAGCAGAGGTTCTCACACACCGTGCATCCCCCGGTCCTTCGGGCCGGCGGTTGGTGCGGGTCGTCTTACCACAGGAACGCAAATTTCGGCCGCAGATCCCCGTTTGGATTCATGAAAGTACGGTGCCGCGCGAACGATTACACAACTACAACAATTGGCAAGCGGAGCCCTGGATGGTTGCGGACGGAAGGGACATTGGCACGGCGGATGCCGATGAGCTCGATCGTCGGCTGTGCCGGGCGTTCGGCGCCCGGGGCGGCAGGTCTCATCCGCCGGGGACTATCTTCGTTGTCGAAGAATGGATCCGCAGGAGCCGCCATCGCCCCGACCTGGATTCGAGTCTGGCGATGATGGCCATCGTGCTTGCGTTTGATGTGATTCCGCCGGGGCGAATCAAGCGAGAGCTGTTGAGCGACTTCCTGAGGCACCTAGCCTCGCGCGCAATCAGGGGAGTGCATCTCGAACGCCTGATGGGGCTCTGGGTGTCGCAAGGTGTTGGTCGGGCCTACTCGACGGGACACCGCCGCCGGCTGGAAGTGGCCTGGAATATTGTTCGGTCACAAGCCGCCCTGTCACGACAGCAGGTGCTGGACGTTCGTCGCCTCTCGGCAGCGGTGCGAATCGGATGGACAGCCGGAGTCGATGCCCCGGAAACCTTCCGCGCCGCCGAGGCACTCCTCGCCGCAGTAGGCGAGGTGCCACCCGTCACGGAGGATCGATATGCCGAGGCCTTAGATGCGCCAGTGGTCGACGCGCTCATCTCGATGATCGGAGTGTTGCCGCTTGAAGGCCCGGCAGACGACGACCTGCTCGACGACTGCCTCGGTAAGATCCGTCAAACGCTGGACCGGATTCTCGCACAGCACGACGTGCCGCTCCTGTCAGCACTTCCCAACATATACGCGCCTGCGGGTCTGGAAGCGCCTCCGATCTAAGTTCGACTTTCGCACTTTTTCACCTGACCGGCAACCACCCTTTTGTAAGACGACGCGACTCCCTACACGATACGGCGTGTTTCGCCAAAACGTCTCAGCACGATCCTTGGAGTATGATGGCGTGAAGAGCGTAGCACCTCTGCAACTTGCCGAGTCTCTTCGGAGTGACAAGCCCGATTTTCGCCACTGCGGCTAATCCTCGTCTATGCTCACAACGATCCGATTAGCTTCGTTGAGCCCTCCGGTCTCATCTATACGCGGCATCATTTTCGTCGGCGGTTTAATCGGTAATTTGCTCACTGCTACACCTGAGGATCCTCCCGAGTCCCAAATTTTTGAGGATCCGCAGAGAATCGTGGAAATTAGAGCGGCGCGCATTCGACCGTAGTGACGAAGGCGCGCGCACAGCGATACTTACATGCAATGTTCCGCTACGTTCGATCGCGCGCCGCTCTAGTAAAGAGATCGGCAACGAAAACTTGACCGAGTTGCTAGGTGTCTTCGGAACAGGAAGTCTGTTGGTGACGGTGCCGGAACCAACGGGGCTCGGGCTCTTGGTTTAGGTGTCGCCGCTCTGCTTATACGAAATCGAAGGCGTCATTGACGCGCCCCCGCCCCCCCAAGTTCTGACCGATTGGTCCGCTATCTTTTTACAAAGCCCCGCCGAAAAACCTTCCCCTAAACTTCCCCTTTTTTCAGCAGAACTTGCTTGTCGTGCCGCATATGCAGGGTAAGATGTCGCTGCGATAAGGCTCTGCCTCGTAGAGATTTAAGTGGAAGTTTTGATGTAGACTGGATTTGCCGTTTTTACGTCGGATCTGGCTCATAACCCGGAGGTCGGAGGTTCGAATCCTCCCCCCGCTACTACCGAAGAGACAAGGACTTACGGCGACGCGAGTCCTTTTTTCTTGCGCTTTTTTTGGCCAGGTGTACCCTAAACTGTACCCTACGGACCAAAGCCGCCGAAGAATCGACTCACCAAGACGTCATCTCCCTCCGGAGAGCGGCCATGGCAAGTCTCAAGAAGCGTCCGGGCAATCCCGTCTACTACATCCAGTTTTACGTCGGCACGCGTCAGCGCCCCATCAGCACCGAAACCGAATCCTTCCGAAGGGCGAAGGACAAATTTCGCCAGTTCGAACCTGCCAAAGGATTAAAAGAAGCCTTGACGCGTTCCGCGGCCGATGATCCACATCCGGCCGTGCGGCGAGTGGCTGCAAAACGAGTGTCATGGGGCTCCCAATGTTTACCTCATGAGCCGCCTCATGGGTGTAACGGCGCCGACGATGGCCTGCTGTGTCAGCTGCATCAGTTCCGTTGCAGCCCGTTCGTTTTACGAGCCAATTCCGCACGCCACGTTTTCTTCCCATTCCGGTAGAAAGACTAGCAGGGCTGCGACGGCCCGTCCTTTTGGCGAGCGGGCAATGAAATACGAGTAACGGTAAGGAGTATCCTCATGAAAAAAACGGGCCCACTGATCAACCGTCGTTTCTTCCTGCGCGCCAGCGGGGTGACCCTGGCGCTGCCGTTGCTCGAATCGCTCTCCCATGGGGTGCTGAGAACGGGCACTGCCATCGGAGCCACCGCGGGTTCGGCCGTTGGCGCGGCTCGCCCGGTTCGGATGGTGTGCATCGGCAATGCGTTGGGGTTTTATCCTCCGGCGTTCTTCCCCAAGAAAACCGGTGAAGATTACGAACTCCCGACGCTGCTGAATCCGATGGCGCCGCACCGGAAAGACTTCACGCTGTTCTCGGGCCTCGATCACGGTGCCAAGGGCGCGCACTATGCCGTCCATACTTTCCTGAGCGGCGTGAAAAGCGCCGATGCGAAGGCCATGCCCGAGGGCAACATCAGTCTGGATCAACGCGCCGCCGAGACGGTGGGAGGCGCCACGCGCTTTCCTTCGCTCACCATCGGCGCCGAGGGCGGTATTCACGGCGGAACCCTGATGTGTTGGACGCGTAGCGGCACGCGCGTGCCCCCGATTTCCGGGCCGAAGGAACTGTTCCGCAAATTGTTCATCGGCGAGAGCGAGAGCGATCGCGCCGCGGCGGCGGACCGCTTTCGGCTCAAGGGCTCCATTCTTGACGTCGTCCAAGGCGACGCCAAATCGCTCGAACGCCAGCTTGGCAAGCGGGACCAGGAGAAGCTCGATGAGTATTTCACGTCCGTTCGGGATGTGGAGCGTCAGCTCGGACTCCGCAAACAGTGGTCCAATGTGCCCAAGCCGAAACCGGGAATCCCAGAGCCTGCGAACGCGGGATACATCTCCGACCTGCCGGTTCTTTACGACCTGATGCTCCTCGCGTTACAGACCGACTCGACGCGCATCGCGACACTCGAGACCGGATCGACGGCCTTCGGTTTTCAGGCGGATTACCACGGCCTCTCGCACCACGGGCAGGTGCCGGGAAAGATCGATTCCATCGTGAAAATCGGGCTGTATCAGATGGAGCAGTTCGCGCGTTTTCTGGGCAAGCTCAAGGCGCTGGAAGACGGCGATAAAACGTTGCTGAATAACACGATGGTCCTCTTCGGCAGCGGCATGGGCGACGCCAATAATCACTCCCTTTACAACCTCCCGATCATTCTTGCCGGCGGCGGCTTCCGGCACGGCGAATTCAAGGCCTACCCTGCGAGCGGCTTGGGCCGCACGCAGCTTTGCAATCTCTACCTCAGCATGTTGCAACGCTTCGGGGTCGAGACGAATCGATTCGGCATCAGCACCGGCACGCTGTCGGGGTTGGGTGTAGCCTAATGGGGGAACCTGCATGAGAACTCGCTTCGCTCAGTTAATGGCCCTGGCGATGGCGGCCGCTGCGATGGCGGCCGTTATTGTGCCGTTGACAACTACGGTGCCGTTGGCAACCGCTGCGGCGGAGCCCTCAAAGACGGGCAGTGCGGCCGCGGATGTGACCATCAAGGCGTTCCTCGGCACGTACTGCACGGAATGTCACGGCGCTGAAAAGCAGAAAGGCGACCGGCGCTTCGACCAGTTGAGTCTTCCCGTCAGTAATGCCGACGCGCTGCTCGACCTCCAGGACATTCTCGATCAGCTCAATCTCGGCGAGATGCCGCCGAAGAAAGCGAAGCGGCACCCCGACCCGAAAGAGATGCGTGAGTCCGTCGAACGGCTGACGCAGCTCGTCGCCGACGGGCAAGCCCGGCTGCCGAGCGCCGGCGGGCAGACCGTTCTGCGCCGGCTCAATCGCCGCGAATACATCAACACCGTCGGCGACTTGTTCGCGCTGAACATGATCATGTTCGATCCCACCACGAAGTTTCCCGGCGATCAATTGGTCATGCAGATGGACAACAACGGAGATGCCCTGCGGACCTCCAGCTACCTCCTGGATCAATACCTCGACGCCGCGGATCAAGTTGTGGAAAAGGCCTTTAAACTGCAGCAGCGCCCACCCGAGAAAACGTGGACCTTCAACGGCAACTTCCGCCAACAGGACCAGCTCGATCGCGTCCAGGACAATTTGCCCAATCCCTTCCGTTATCTCAACATTTTCGAGTCGCCCAAGTCGTTCAAGCATAACGGCGCGTACGCGCCGCTCCTGGCCTTCGCTGACGGGGTGCCTGCCGATGGTTTTTATGAAATCAAGGTGAACGCGGAGGCGATGAATCGGAATCATACTTTTGATCCGGCAATCTTCTCCCCCATGGATACCAAAGAGCCGTTTCGGCTGGGTATTGTCCCCGGCAACCAAAAGGCAGGATGGCTGCATTATCCGCAGACAATCGAGCCGCTCCTGGCGGAAACCGCGCTCGGAGACAATGGTCCGGAATCGCACACGTTCAAGGTGTGGCTCGACGCCGGTTACACCCCGCGTTTCATCTTCCCCAATGGCATGATGAGTCTGTTTAACGCCGCCACCCAGTTCTCGAAGCGCTACGGTAATCTGTTGCCGAAAGGCAAATTCGAAGGGAAAGCCGCCGCTTACGAGATGGCGCCCCACATTCGGATTCACGAGGTGACGATTCGCGGCCCGCTTTACGACCAATGGCCGCCCGCGAGCCAGCAGGTGATTTTCGGCGGCAAGCCGTTTGAGGCGGGCCGCATGCGCGAGATTCTCGAAGCGTTCGCGAGCCGCGCTTACCGCCGTCCCGCGAGTGCGGATGAAGTTAACCGACTCGTGGCGGCCGTCGAGCAGCGAGTCAAGGACAGCAGATCGCCGCTGGATGCTTTAAAGGACGGACTCAAAGCTGTGCTGTGCTCGCCCGCATTTCTTTACCTCGCCGAACCCGAGCCTCCTGCCGCCAATAGCAAGGCGCTGTCGGCGCACGCGCTGGCGTCGCGGCTTTCCTATTTTCTTTGTTCCACGTTGCCCGATGCCGAACTCACGGCGCTGGCGCAGAGCGGTGAGTTGCTCAAGCCGGAGGTGCTGCTCGCCCAGACGCGGCGGCTGCTCGCAAGCCGCAAGTCCGAAGCATTCGTGCAAGGATTCCTCGACAGTTGGCTCAATCTCCGCAGCCTGGGCGACATGCCGCCGCCCGAGGGCTCCTACTTCGAGCGCTATTATGGGCACGATCTGCAAAACGCCATGCGGCGCGAGACGCAGCTTTTCACTCGGCACCTGCTCGACAAGAACGAGAGCATCGTTCGTTTCCTGGACGCGGATTACACCTTTGTGAACCGGCCGTTGGCCAAGCTTTACGACATGGGCGACGCCGTCAGTCCGGCGGACGGAAACGAGTTCCGCCAGGTGAAGATCGCCAACCCGAATCGCGGCGGCCTGCTCTGCCTGGCCAGAGTGTTGACGTTCAGCGCCAACGGCGTCGAGACCTCCCCGGTGACGCGCGGCGTCTGGCTGCTGGAAAACATTTTCGGCATCACGCCCCCGCCGCCCCCCGACAACGTGAAGCCGATCGATCCCGATGTCCGCGGCGCCAAGTCCATGCGCGACCTTTTATCGAAGCACCGAGAGAATGCCGCCTGCTTCGAATGTCATCGGAAGATCGATCCGCTTGGCTTCGCACTGGAGAACTTCGACCCCATCGGCGCCTGGCGCACCAACTACGAGAAAATCGAACAGGTCAATGCTCGGACGGTGAAGCGCACTCTGGGTCCAGTCATCGATGCCTCGGGCGAGTTGCCCGGCGGCGAGTCGTTCAAAGACCTGCCGGGCCTGAAGAAAATCCTCGTCGAGCGCAAGGATCAGTTCGCCCGAACGCTGTCCGAGCGGCTGCTCAGCTACGCCTGCGGCAGACGGATCGAACGCCTGGACCGGCCGGACGTGGACCGCATCGTCAAGGAACTCGCCAGGCGGGAATACGGCTTCAAGGATCTCATCGAGTTGGTGGCCCTGAGTAAGACTTTCCAATCCAAGTGAAGAAAGCCATCGGCCTGGACGATCCGCCGTGTCGAAACTCTGTCGAACTCCGTCTCCACCGTCGGCCAATCTTTCCAATCCTCGGCCTCCGTCACCGTAGCCATCCATCCCCCTCTCTTCGCCCAACTCCTCACCACCCTCACCTTCCTGGCCGGCGCCGCCCTCGCCGCCATCGGCATCTGGGGCAGCCTCACCCGTCCATCTTCATCCCCGACTACTTGAGCGTCCCGCCTCCGACACCACCCTCGAATTCATCAAAAGTCCCCATTCCCCGAAAACTCCTCCGACCGCACCGTCTTACCTCTGAATGCAACCCTGCGAGGCGTAGCACCTGGCGCGCACCATGACAGCTCGGTCGCCGGCGCTCGCCCCTCAACCTCAAGCACCCATGACCTACACGATCAAGATTCGCAAATGATCAGATCGCCACCTCCGTCTCCGACAACGGCACCGATCTGCCCCGGCGCGTCCGCAGCGAAGCTGGCACCGCACGCCAGGTCAAGTATTCTATTCTCCGCCACCATGTTCCCACGCCACCGACGATTAATCCGATTTCTCCTCACCGCCTTCTCGTCGGCCGCCTGCATCTACATACTGACAGCCCGTCAATCCCCCGTCGCCGCAGCCCCCACTACCGCCCCCTCGATCACCTTCACCACTCACATCGCCCCCATCATTTTCCAGCATTGCGCCGTCTGCCATCACCCCGGCGCATCCGCCCCCTTCGCGCTCCTGACTTACGCCGACGTTCAACATCGCGGCAAACAAATTGCCCAGGTCGTCGGCGACCGCATCATGCCCCCCTGGCAGCCCGAGGGCGACTTCGGCCAATTCGTCGGCGACCGTCGCTTGAACGCCGACCAGATCGATCTGATCCGCGCCTGGATCGCCAACGGCGCCCCAGAAGGCCCCCCCGATTCCGCCCCCGTCCCCGCCGCCCCCACCTTCACCGATGGCTGGCATCTCGGACCGCCCGATCTCGTCATCGAACTGCCCACCCCCTACACCCTCCCCCCCGACGGTCGCGATATCTACCGAAATTTCGCCCTCCCCACTTCGACCACCGCGCGCAAATTCATCCGCGCCGTCGAACTCGACCCCGGCAACGGCCGCGTGATGCACCATGCTTTCCTCATGATCGACGTCACCGGAACCTCCCGCCGCCGCAATAACGCCGATGGCTCACCCGGCTACACCGGCATGGACGCCGGCGCCGACGCCCTACCCCCGCCCGGCCAGATGCTCAGTTGGCAGCCCGGAAAACGCCGCTGCCTCGAGACCGACCGCTTCCCCTGGCTCCTCCCCCGCGGCGCAGACCTCGTCCTTCAAATGCACCTGCGCCCCACCGGCAAGCCCGAAACCGTCCGTCCCCGCATCGGCCTTTACTTCACCGACCGCCCGCCCGCCGCCTTCCCCTATACCATCGTGTTGTCTGCCACCTCCATCGACATCCCCCCCGGCGACGCCAACTATGAGGTTCATCGCAGCTACGAGCTGCCCGTTGATGTCCAACTCCTCTCCATCCTCCCCCACGCCCACTACATCGGCCGCCGCGCCGAAGCCTGGGCCGTTCTCCCCGGCGGCGTGCGCCAGATGTTGATCCGCCTCAATGACTGGGACTTCAACTGGCAGAGCGACTACGAATACGCGACGCCCGTACGCCTGCCGAAGGGCACCATCCTCCACTTCAGTTGGAGCTACGACAACACCGACAAAAACGCCCGCAACCCCCATCACCCTCCCGCCCGCGTCACCTACGGCCCCAACTCCGACGATGAGATGGCCGAAATGAACCTCCAGGTCCTCCCCGACAACGCCAAAGACTTCCACACCCTCGCCGCCGATTGCGAGGCCAAGATCATCGTCCCCGGCGGCCTGGAGCGCGCCGCCTTCGTCGCCAAGCTGAATCCCTCCTCCGCCGCCGCCCATGCCAACCTCGCCACCATTCTCCTCGACGCCGCCCGCACCAACCAAGCCATCTCCGAAATCCAGGCCACCTTTCAGATCGACCCCAACAACCCCCTCGCCCATCGCTGCGTCGCCACCATCGCCTCCGGCCGCGGCGATTGGGCCCAGGCCGCCACACAATACGCCCTCGCCCTTCGCGGCGACCCCAACGATTATCGATCCATGTGCAACCTCGGCCTCATGCTCGCCATCCAGGGCAAGCTGGACGAGGGCGTCGCCGCCCTCGAGGCATCCGTCCGCCTCAACCCCAACGCCCCGCTCACGCACGCCAACCTCGCCCGCGTGCTGAACCTCCAGAATAAGCTCGACGCCGCCCGCCGCGAACTCGACGCGGCGCGCGAGCTGGAACCCCAGGACCCCTTCCTCCAACAAGTCTCCGAAGAGCTTCGCCTCCACCCCGGCGGCAAATGAGCCCGCGCCCCCTAAGAATCAAATCGCTCGGCCAAAGCACCTCTACGACTTGCTCGGACATCCCAGCGGTGTGTTCAGCTGACGATCATTTCCGTCAACAGCTTGGTTGCGATGCCGATCGGTCGATCCAGCGGGATCCCGGCACAGGTAAGCAGCGTGCCGAGCAGATCGCCCTGGTTGCCCTTGACGTCGGACAGGAAACGCCCAGTGTTGAGCGTGCCGCCGCCCTTGCCGGCGATGACGAAAGGAAGGTTCGCACGGGCGTGCTTGTTGCCATCCTCAAGACCCGAACCCCACATCATGATGCAGTTGTCCAGCAGAGTCCCCTCGCCCTCGCGTAAACTGTGCAGCTTTTTAACCATGTACGCGAACTGGGCCACGTTGAACGCGTTGATTTTGGCAACCTTGTCGAGCTTCACCGTTTCATTGTTGTGATGGGTTACGGAGTGGTGCTCATCGTGGAAACCCAGCTCCGGGTAGGACACGCCATTGGGCGTCGATCCGATGTAGGTGCTCACCCGCGTGACGTCGGTCTGGAAGGCCAGAACATTCAGATCGCACATCACCTGCATGTACTCGCTGCGCTTGTCTCCTTCGGGCATCCTGATCGCGATCGGCGCGGAGTCGGTCAGTGCGCGGCTGGTGGTGGCGACCCCCGCCGCCGCCTTGGATGCGTCGATCTGACGAAGCTGGATCGCGGCAATCCGCCGTTCAACCGAGCGCACGCTGTCGAGGTATTCGTCGAGCTTGCGCTGATCGGCGCGGCTCAGATTCCCGCGCAGATCCCCCGCGCCCCCCAGGACCAGATCGAGCATGGAGCGATCGAGCGCATCGGCTGCCGTCGCCGCCGCAGTGGCCGCCGAAGTGCCCTGGCCCTTTTCGCGGCTCTGGAACAGCCGCTTGAAGACGGCGCGCGGATTGATCTCCGCCGGGAGCGGTTGAGTCGGCCCGCGGTAGCTGCAATGCGAGTAATACGCTTCGTTCAACCCTTCCTGGTGCTCCATGTGCGTTTGCGGCATGGTCGCCAGTTCAAGCGAGGGCAGTGGGGTAAAGGCGCCGACGTAGTTCGCCGCGATCTGATCGGCCGAGATCGAGATGTTCACGACGTCCCGCTTGTCCGTATCCGGCAGCGTGGCGGTCAGCCAGGTCGACAGTTCCAGCGCATGCGGCGCGCCATTCAGCGGCGCGATGGGCACCCCGGTGATCCCTTTCATCACCAGGCATTGATCGAGCACCGGCCGCAGCGCTTCCAGGATGGGCGGCGGCGCCGACAAGTAGCTCGCCGGATCGGTCGGCCAGAACCGCTCCATGATGACGCCGTGCGGCATGTACATAAAGCCGAGCCGGACCGGCGGTTTATAGGTTGCTCCCTTTGGCTGATCTGCCCACCCCATGGTCTCCATCAACGGCAGCGCAAGCGCGACACCCAGCCCTCGCAGGCAGGTGCGGCGACTGATGAGCAAGTTACTTGCCATGCTTCCTTTTATCATCCACTCCCGCGTTTGTTGACATGCCCGCGGCAGACTCCTCCAAACGGCATCGCCAAATCCGTCACCCCCGCCCACGCCCCGGGTTATCGTCATCAATCCTGAAGCGTGGGTGTACTCACCCCACCTTGCTTGCGTTGCCACCATGCCGCGAGCTGCGCGATGCTCAGCCAAACCGCAATCGCGAGAACGATGCACCACTTCGTGGCTTCGGCAACAAACACGCTGTTATCCCTCATCGCGAAATCTCGGGCGGGTGGCGTGGCAAGAAACATATTCGACCGGGGTGGGGCGTTGCCGTGCTCGGGTGCCACAGGTCGGCGTACTCACCTCGTTGTACCACACAAGTCTGAACCCCCCTTGTTTCAAGGGCTTTCTGAAAGGACGCAAAATCTGCGCGATTCGCCAAAAACGGCATTTCCCCCGATCTTGGCGTAATACAGCAGAACGATGTGTGGAACAACGAGGCGTACTCGCTGACCTGCGTCCTTCCCGCGCCCGAAGAACCCAAGTCTCGGCGTACCGCCACCCGTGGCACCCGCGAATCCCGCCCGGTTCGGCGAACCAGGGCCACTCATCGGACCCCTTCGCGCCGCACGATGGAATCCTAATCCGAATTCCCCGCGCAGCAAGCCCGCCCCAAACCAGAACCCCGCCTCCGTGCTGCATGACTGACTTACCCCGCCCGCGCCAATCGGCGCGCGTGCCAGACTTCGTCGTCGGCCAGAGGCTCGATGTCCGTCTCGGGGAGGGTGACGACGGCGATCGTGTCACCGAGGACGTTGAACACCTCGAGCATGACGCCGCGCGGTCCGCCGGCCGGGTGGGGCAGAAACTCGACCACCGTGCCGACGTCGCCAACGTGCAGGCGGCTCTCTGGGATGTCGCGGAGGATGACGGCTTCCTTGTACAACTCGATCGCGTTCATGGCCTGCTCCTCAATGGCTTCAACGTGACGAACCTGACAGGCCCGCCGGCGGCGGGCCGGACCCAGACCGTGATGACGGGCCGCGGGCCGGACGGGCCGGCGAGGACGCCCGAGACCGTCATGTGTTCGCCGTAAACATCCACCGATTCCACGGCGGCGTCCGCGCAGTCGGCCTGCGCCCGAATGGCCGCTTCCAGGGCGTCCGGGTTGGCGAGCGTGAATCCCAGCTTGGCCAGGAAGCCGCTCTTGTCGCTCTTCGCCCGCGGCACCAGCAAGGAGTGGGTCAGCTTTTCGCGGGCCATAATGGCGTCGGGCGGAATCCTCATGCGACTATAGAATACTACACGATACGCACACCGTGCGCACTGTCACTTTGCGTTGGAGGCATTGGGCGGGTTGCCCAGGCGACGATGGGTGAACGGATAGCTGGTCACGATCCCGACCACGAGCGTCTGCATCCGATACCCGTCCTGTGCAACTGTGTTGGCCAGCTGATCGACGACGATCTCATCG
>JBBRIN010000032.1:0-12639 GCA_038221115.1 Tepidisphaerales bacterium | reverse complement strand
GCTGATGAGCGTCTACCGCACCTTGCGTCTGCGCGGCCACGACCCGACGAAAACCCTCGCCGCGGCGTTGCGGGAATGGCTGCAAACCGGGAAACTACCGGCACTGCCGGTGAAAACCGTTGCAGACGGGTGATGTGTTACAGCAAATTAAGCAATTGGCGATGCCCGGAAGATTGGGCACGCCCGACCAATACCAACCACCAACTATCAACTTCCTACCTCATCACCCATTCTTCCCCCTTGGCGATCACCGCGTCATCTTCCGGCCGAATCTCATCCCCCGCGACTTGGTAATTCAGTTGAAGTGTCTTTCGGACCGTCGTCAGCCCCTTCTTCTCTTCGTCAGTGACTTTCGTCCAATCCGCGACCTTGAACTCTTCGCCGTTCTTCAGCGTCAGCGTTTCACCGCTGATCCCGCCGACGAAGATCTCAAACGTGCCCATCCGCGTCGACGGCTCAGGGAAGATCGCGACCCCGTCCCGCGCCTGATCCTCGCCGATCAACAGCCGTCCGGCGATCTTCTGCGTGGGTTCCAGCGACTTGCGGTTGTGCTCGCGCTTCTTGATCTCGTCGAACACGCCGGCGGGGATGTCCTTATCCGACCGAACCACCGTCCCGTCTTTGGTGACCATCTCAAAGACCGGCAGAAACCGCTGTTCCTGGTCCGTCAGGTTCGTCACCGTGTACGTCAGGTACCAGTACGCCTGCGGCGCGTTCGAGCCGGGGGTGCGAACGACCACCCGCTTGGGCGCCGAATGCTCAAACTTGATCTGCCACGACACCGGGTAAACGCTCGGCTTGGGGAATGCCTCGGCGGGACGGACGTTCGACAACGTTCCGGCAAGCGTCGCTGCGCCAAGGGCCACGCCGAACAACAGCTTTCGCAAGGGGTGAATCATGGTGAGAATCTCCGGCGATGAATCCGCGCTGCAGGGCGACTTTGCGAATTGCCGTGCCCGCCGCATCGGGTATTCTGGCGAAGCGTGGGAATTCTGTCAAACTTTCTCGGCCTCCGAGACGGTCGCCACGCTGAACCGCCCACGACCTTCCGGCCCGTCGTCCCCGGCGAAATCGAGCCCTCCCTCCGCCTCATCTTAGGCGGCCACGGCGTCACCGTCACCGATGACCATCTGCACGAATTCCTCAAGTTTTGCGACGACCGGGGGATCGACCTCACGCTGCTCTGGGTGGCGGAGCAGAACGGCCGTCCCGCGCTCGCCGCCCTTCCCGTCATGAGCCCGGGGCGCACGATGCTGCTGTTCGTCTCGCCGCCACCTCACAAGGGGTCAGAACTCACCCTTGGGACGCTCATTGAACAGACCGCCGATGCCGCCGCCGCGCGTGACGTCCAACTCGCCCAGGCGTTGATCGACCCCCAGGACGAGGCGATGCAGCGTGTCTATGTCGCCGCCGGCTTCTACGCGATGGCCGAACTGATCTATCTGAATGCCGCTCCCCGCGCCGGCACGCCCTTTCCCACCCTGCCGCCCGGACTCGCCTGGGAATCCTATTCACCCCAAACCCATCACCAGTTCGCGCGGGCCATCATCGACACCTACCACGAGAGCCTCGATTGTCCCGCCCTCAACGGCCTGCGCAGCATCGATGACGTGATCGAAGGCCACAAGGCCAGCGGCATCTTCAATCCCGCCGACTGGTTCATCCTCGTCGATTCATCTGAAACCGTCGCAACGCCCGCCCGCGATCCGCTCGGCGTGCTGCTGCTGGCCTCCTCCGGCCGCGCCGAGGACGTCATGGAACTGATTTATCTCGGCCTCGCGCCGTCGTGCCGCGGCCGGCAAATGGGCGAGCTTCTCATCCAGCAGGCATTGGCCGTCGTCGCGTTGGAGAAAAACCGCCGCCTCTCACTGGCCGTCGACGCTCAAAACCTCCCCGCCCTTAAGCTCTATTACCGTCACGGAATGAACCGGGTCGCGTCCAAAATCGCCTTTATGAAAAATCTTCGCGCCTCTCCGCCGGCGGCGTTGCATTCGTGACCCGCGAGCATTGTTTTCCACATCGCCATCAATCGTCCAAATGCCTGCTGTCGAGCGCCGGAGCCGAAAATCGCCGCAAAACAGCCCGCTGACGCTATGAGGCTCGTTATTCCCGGACGCACCTTTGTCCACGGGTTTTCCGCTCGCCCCATAACCTTGTGTACAACCCGTGGAGCAAAAAAACTTGTTGGCCGATTCACACTGCAAACACCGATGCACCAGACGTTGTGAATGGAAAATCCCATAAGAACCTACTTGCCAGCACTGTCGCTACAGACTATTTTTGCCCCCGCAGTTGAAGCTGGCGTTAAGAATGCGAACGAAGGCTTCAGCGACCGCTCATGGATGATTAGGGTCCCGTAAAGACCGTGGTATCAGGCCTGACCCTTCACACCGCAGGATGCGAAATCACGGATGAATTAGTTGTGGCAGGAGGCCCACGTCCGCCCGGAGATGCTGGTTCCGGTACGCCTTTGCGCCCCCACATGGGGCGATCTCAAAAGGTGAACGGAGCCAGGGTGGACTATCGGGGCTCGCACGCGCCGCTTTCCGGAGGAAGCTGCGCCCCAAAGCGAGCCGGGTAGGGCCGTGCCCTCGTCGTGCAGCAAGGCGTTCGCGTCGCTGTGCGAGCGGGTTGGCGCGGTTCGAAGGAAGGCCCCTGTCGTAGGAGATCGCCGTGAGCTGCATCAGCGCACACGATCCGCAACTCGTTCGCCTTGCCGATGCCATCGCACAGCGCGTCGGTCAACAGCGATTTCACGTCTGGTTCAACAACTCAACCCGCTTGGATCTCAAGCAGGACGGCCTCGAGATCGCCGTCCCCAATGATTTCATCAGCGAATGGATCGGCAAAAACTTCACCCGCCCGATCCAGGAGGCCGCTCACGAGGTGCTCGGGGGCCCGCTCGCCCTCAAGTTCCACGTGATGCCTCAACTCTTCGAGCCCGGCGCCGGCGATGAATCCGACGCCCCGCACGCGCCGCGCCTCGAAGGCATCGCCACCGACGCGGCCGGCCGCGCCGCCCCAGGCGCGCGGCACGTCCCCATGATCGACGCGCCCCGCGTGCGCCCTTCGCGGCACACCGCCTCGGTCAGCCAGCCCGTCCGACCCATGCCTCCGGCCATCAACCCCGCCACCAACCGCAGCGCCCTCACCGTCCATCCCACCCAGCCGCTCAGCAGCCTCTCGCTGCGCCCGCGCCTGCGCCACGACCTCGAAAGCTTCGTCGTCGGCGCCAGCAATCAGCTCGCCTATAACGCCGCCACCTACGTCGCCGAATTCCCCGGCGTCCAGTACAACCCCCTCTTCATCCACGGCAACTGCGGCCTCGGCAAAACCCATCTGCTCCAGGCCCTCTGCAAAAAATTCATCGAGCACCACCCCACCAAGCGCTGGCTCTACATGACCGGCGAAGAGTTCACCAACGAGTTCCTCTCGTCGCTCCGCAACAACAAGCTCGACATCTTCCGCCGCAAGATGCGCGACCTCGATCTGCTGGTCATCGACGACGTCCACTTCCTCGGCGGCAAAAAGGCCACCCAGGAGGAATTCCTGCATACGTTCAACGCCATCGAGGCGATGGGCCGCCAGGTCGTCATGGCCAGCGACGACCACCCCAAGATGATCGAGGAGTTCGGCGAATCGCTCATCAACCGCTTCGTCAGCGGCATGGTCGTCCGCATCGATCCGCCCAACTTCGCCACCCGCTGCGAGATCCTCCGCTCCATCTCGCTCCGCAACGGAATCTGCCTGACCGAAGAAGTGATTCAATGGGTCGCCCGTCGGGTCACCCAGAACGTCCGCGAACTCGAAGGCGCCCTCACCCGCATCGGCGCCCACGTGAAGCTCACCGGCCGACCCGCCGATGGCGCCCTGGCACAAGATGCCCTCGGCGACCTCGATCGCCAGCTCATCGCCCCCGTGCGCCCGGAAAATATCCTCCAGGCCATCTGCAATTACTTCGGCCTCGAGCACAAGGACCTGATGAGCGGGCGCCGCCAGCGAACCATCAGCCTCGCCCGCAGCGTCGCCATGTTCCTCATCCGCAAAACCGCCAAGCTCAGCTTCCCCGAGATCGGCGTCCGCATGGGCAAGCGCAACCACAGCACCGTCATCAGCGCCTGCCGGCGCATCGAAAAAGCCGCCGGCAAAAATGAACGCCTCGTCTGGACCAGCAGCGTCGGCGACCGGGAAGAAGAGGCGACGGAGCTGCTTCAACGGCTGGAAGAACAGAGCCGTGCGCTGAATGCGTGACGAATCATCAAGGAATCGCCGTCGCAATCACCGTCCGCCTCCTCGGCCTCGTATCAAAATCGACCAACACCACCTGCTGGTACTCCCCGATCAGCAGCTTGCCCTGCGAATACGGCACCGTCAGCGATGCTCCGATCATGCTCGCGCGCAGATGGCTGTGCCCATTGTCGTCGTTCCACGTCGATTCGTGCTCGTAAGGCTCATCGTCGGGGATCAGCTTCTGCAGCATCGCCTTGAAGTCGTGCTTGACGAGCCCCGGCTCAAATTCAATGGTGGTCAATGCGCACGTGCTGCCGACGGCAAACAGATGGAGGACACCGTCCCCCTTCAGCTCGCGAACGTGCTTCGCCAGCTCGCCGCCAAGGTTCAGAATGTCGGTATGGCCGTCCGTTGCCAGGTGGATGGTGAATCGCTTCATGACTAAAACGTCTCAGGGGGACTGCTTTGGAGGGATTCGGTTACACTAACCCTGCCTCGCATCAACTGTAAGGCGTCGTCCGTCGCGACGCAATCGACCGCCGCGAGCCCCGCATGAGCCCCTGGCGCTTCCTGCTGATTCTTACCTGCATTGCCGTCTATCGTCCATTAGCGCGCGCCGCCGATGCCCCGCCGCGCGGGCCTTATGCACAGCAGCTTCAGCGCGAATGCGATGAGCTTTTGGCCCTGGCCGTTCGCCGCCCCTACGGCTGGGCGTGGGCCGACGGCAAGCCCGACCCCAAGGCCAGAGGCGGCGGACAAGCCGTCATTCTCGATCCGCCCGGCACGCCCGGCGCCGCCTTCGTCCTCTACTGGTGCGGCGATCTGCTGGACGTCGCCGCTTACAAAGAGGCGGCTTACCAAGCCGTGCGCGGCATCGCCGCCGCCCAACGGCCCACCGGACAAGTCCCCGCGCGCCCCATGTTCCTTCCCGCCTCCGCCGGTGCAAGGGACGAAGCCACCCTCGTCGCCGACCGCGGCCCAACGCGGGCGGCGCTCGGCCTGACGCTTACGGTCCTCGAAGAATCCGGCGGCAACGATGATCTCCTTCGCCGCTGCGCCCAGCGCGGCATCACCTGGATGCTCAAGCAGCAGGCCCCCCTCGGTGGCTGGCCGATCGGCTATCCCCCGGCCACCGCCCCCAAAGACGCCGCCCGCGTCACCCGCCTCGACCAGACCGACTTTCGCGACTCCACCTTCTCTCTCCTGCTCGCCGCTGACGTCCTTCAGGACAATGTTTGCCGCGCTGCCGCCGATCGGTCGATCGCCACGCTTCTTCGAATGCGCATCGGCGGCATTTCCCGCATCGGTGAGCCCCTCTGGGCCCCCGTCTACGGCCTCGACGGCTTCGTCAGCGATCGCGTCGCCGGCTACCCGCCCGGCATCGACCCCCTCGCCTCCCGCCACGCCATGCAAACGCTGCTTGGCGCCTATCTCGTCCTCGGCAATCCCCGCCTCATCGGTGAGGATGACCTGCGCGTTCCCTACGACCAGGCCCTGCGCGAAGCCGCATCCGCCGCCGCCAAACTGCCGACCTACGAGGGGCTGTGGATCCGAAACTATTACTACGACGTCGAGGCGACCCCGCCCCCGCCCCATGGAGCCCCCGAGCTTTTCAACGCAGATCCCTCCGCGCGCGATCGCGGCCCAACCACCTTCCCCTCACAGCAGCTCGGCACCTGGGGAATGCACTCGGTTCTTCGCACGGTCGCGGCCATGAACGGCAACGAGCGCGAGGTATTCGCCGGCCGGCTCGCCGCCCATCTCCCCATTCACCAGCGATTGGCCGCCGCACTATGCGGCGTGGAAGACCAACCCTTCTCCGTCGATTGGCCCACCAATCCCGCCCAAGCGACAAAGTTCTTGACCGAGTTCGATGGCACCTTCAAGTCACTCGAAGGCCTGCCGCCGCAGGCGCTGCACGACCGCGTCCGCCGCCTGTGGCTTCTGTGGCTGCGGGCCCGCATGGAGATCAAGTTCGGCCGGTAATCGCTTCACATCGTCTTGTGCAGATAAATCACTTCCCCGCTCGTGTATTTCAGCTCCCCCGTAATGCAATCCGCAATCACCTTCGCCACGTCCGCCGGATCCAAAATCTTCTCCGTCGGCACCTGATCCTTGCTGAGAATCCCCCGGAACATCTCCGTTTCCGTAGCCGACGGCGCAATCGTGTGCACGCGGATCCCCAGCGGGTCCCCCTCGCGCGCCAGCGCCAAGCTGAGCGTATTGATTCCCGCCTTGGCCGCCCCGTACATCCCCAACCCCGGAAATGGATCGCGCGACGCCACCGACGAGATGTTGACGATAGCCCCACCCTGGCGCTTCAACGCCGGCCACGCCGCCTTGCACAGGTAGAACGTCGCCGAAAGGTTCGTATCGATGATTTTCCGCCACTCCTCGACCGTCGCCTCGTCATGGCTCAGCAGCGGCGCGTACCCCGCATTGTTGATGACGCCATCGAGGCGGCCAAATCGAGTCATCGCCAGCTCCACAAGCCGCCAGGCATGCTCCGGGTCCGTCACGTCGCCGGCCAGCGCCGCACCCCGCCCCGCGCGGGCAATGGATTCGTCCAGATCTGCCTTCGTGCGCGCGGTAAGCACCAACTCGTACCCGCGCCCCGCAAGTTCGATCGCCGTCGCGCGACCAATCCCCCGACCGCCTCCGGTCACGATCGCCACGCGCTTCTGAGGGTCCGCACCGCCCGTTAAAGTGCCTGCTGACATGCCCGCGATCGTAGCGGTGGCGGCGGCCAGACTCTAGGCGTCCACCCCTCCCGCGCGCAGTTTGTGTGCGGCGGGCCACCGTTGTGCAAACGCACCCTCCGCGTAAAAATCCATCATCAACGCCACCTCGCCCAATCGAATGCACGTTTCCGCGTCAATCGACGGTCCGGATTTCCCATTCCAGCAGATTCCTCGCCATTCCGCCGCCATGGCATCCCGCTTGTTCTTAGGCCCCGCCATGTGGCAAGACGCCGCCGAACTCGACCAAACATCCCCCATGCAGCGTCAGTACGCGATGTTGCGCGAATCGCGGCTTGAAGAACCGATGGCCGTCTCCTCCAGCCGTGCGATCGTCCTCGCTGCACGCCGGCTCGTGTGCGTCCTCCAGACCAACGGCCCCCATGCCATCGCCCTCTGGCTTTCGCCGCGCACCGCCCGCGAGGCCAAACATCTGGCGACCAGGTTTGCCCGCAAGGCCCTGCGCACCGCTCGCCTGTTCACCGATTCCGTCGAAGCCTGCGCCGCGCTCGACCGCGGCGAGGTCCGCGCCGTGTGGCTTTTCGGCTCCGACACCGCCGTCCTGGCCCTCCGCTCCCGCCGCACGCTCGCATCGGCCGACTGCGTGATCCTCCAGGACCACGCCTTTCCCGTTGGGAAGTCCGCATCCGACGTGTTTTTCCCCGTCCAGCGCAGCGAAGCCGATGACGACGCCGATGCCCGCCCCGCATGGTGGTGGGTCCAGCAGGTCGCGCTGGCCATGGGCTTCCGCGAAGGCTTCGCCTTCACCAGCCAGGAACAGATCCGCGCCGAGATCACTCGCGGAACGCTCGCCTGAGACGCGACGACTACCCCACGCCAATCGCCGCCCGCATCTCCGCCGTTTCGCCGGGCGCAACCGTCACCCGCTGGTCCCCCACGTTGCACGTTTCGATGCAGATCATCCCCGGCCATTCATCGGCCCCAAAGTCCGCCATCGCCTTGCTCTTGGCGATCCACGGATTCCACACCACTGTCGAATCCGATCCTCCCTTGGCCACCTGAATCGTCCGCCCCAGCACCGGATCGTGCAGCACGCACGTCGCCCGCGTCTGGGTATGCACCCGATCCGTCTCCGCTGCGATCACCACCGCATCGGCCCCCTGCGGCTTGTGCTTCATTCCGTCCATCTTGTCGATGTACGTCGTGCCCTCCAGCCCCGTCACGCTCGCCTTCCGCACGTCACCGACGGTGAAATACGCGTGCAACGCTTCCTCGAAATCGAACGCCTCGCGTCCCTCATTGCGGACGCGCAGCACCAGCTCGAGCACCTTCCCGACGCGCACATGATACCGCGCCGAAAAGTCGTGCGGCCATGTCTTGTGTGTCTGTTCGTCCGCCGCCAGCGAAAGGATGATCTCGACGACGCCATCGGCCGTCTGGTGGACCGTCTCCACCGCCCAATCCTTCAGCCGCGCAAACCCATGCGCCGGCGAGGTCGCGTCGCCCGCGCGCGCACCGAACCACGGAAAGCAGATGGGCACACCCCCTCGAATCGGCTTATTCGCTTCAAACCAGCTCTTGCCGCTCACCCACAACACCGGCTCACCCTTCGCCGGTCGGTACGCCGTCACGTGCGCGCCGTGCAGATAAACCTCCGCCTCCGCCAGCGGCGACGTGATGAGCGCCCGCGTCAGTCCGCCCTTGCCGGCGTCGAAGCGCACCACCCCGGGAATCGAAAAATGGTTGTCCAGTTCCGCAAGATCGGTTGGCATGACCCCATCCTACCGCGCGCCCAAGCCACCTTCACCCGCGCCGGCCCAGCGGGTTCCAATGCTGTTCCAGATCGACGATCTCGCTGCCGCGCTCCACCCACTTCTGCAGTTTGTAGTATCCGTACACTTCGTTCTTGACGATCGGGCTGTTCACCACGTCGTCGATGGAACGGCGTGTAAACGCCAACACCGGATCGAGCGGCCGCTGCACGATCACGTACTCGATCGGCGTCGCCTGCGGCCCACTGGCGACGTAACGGCCCAAACCCAATGAGTTGAACTCACTCATGCCCTGATTATACGCCTTCTTGCGCAACGCGGCACGCCGTTCGCCGGAACCGATGTGTCTCAACTTATAGAGGACACCATGGCCGACGCCATTGAACCGGACGGAGCCGTCCATCGCTGCTTTGCGGATCGCGTTTGCATCGTCACCGGCGGCGGGTCCGGAATCGGCCGTGCCTGCTGCGAGCGCTTTGCCGCCGAGGGTGGCCGAGCCGTCATCGCCGATCTGAATGACGCCCACGGCGCCCAAGCCGTAGCTGGCATCAGGGCAGCCGGGGGCGATGCGATCTTTGTCCACTGCGACGTCTCGTCCTCCGCCGACATCCAGGCGACTATCGAGACGGTCTTCGGCCACTGGGGGCGGATCGACGTCATCGTGAACAATGCCGCCATGATGACCTTCGATCTCATCGTCGATCTGCCCGAATCCGCCTGGGACAAAGTCATGGCCGTGAACCTCAAATCCGTGTTCCTGTTCTGCAAACATGGCGTCCCGCACATGCTCCCCGGCAGTGCCATCGTCAACACCAGCTCCGTGCATGCCCACGCATCCGAGTCGGGCGTCGGGCCCTACGCCGCCACCAAGGGAGCCATGGAGGCGCTCACGCGCGTGCTCGCCCTGGAGTTGGCGCAACGCAAAATCCGCATCAACTGCGTCGCCCCCGGCGCCGTCAACACCCCCATGCTCTGGAACAACCCCAACGTCAAAAGCGGTAAAGAGAAAGTGAAAGGCGCCGTCGGCGAGCCCGCCGATCTTGCCGCGGCAATCTGCTTCCTGGCATCTTCCGAAGCGCGTTTCATCAACGGCACCACCCTGATCGTCGACGGCGGGCGCCTCGACGCCCTCTAAGGACCCATGGCCGAGTTCATGTTCGCCACCGGAATCGAAAACAGCTATCCGACCATTCAAGGCCGGGACGGAAAGACACTGCGGCGCGATTTAATGGACGAGTGCGGCCACTACGCCCACTGGCGCGAGGATTTTCAGCTCGTCAAGGACCTGGGCATCGAGTACCTGCGCTACGGCCCCCCTTACTATAAATGCCACCTCGCCCCCGGAAAATACGACTGGGAGTTTGCCGACGAAACGTTTCACGCACTTCAGCGGATGGGCATCGAACCGATCGCCGATCTGTGCCACTTCGGCGTCCCGGACTGGGTCGGGGGTTTCGACAATCCCGATTGGCCCGCCTTGTTTGCCGACTACGCCCGTGCCTTCGCCCAACGCTTCCCCTGGGTCCGCCGCTTCACGCCCGTCAATGAGATCTACGTCACCGCCACCTTTTCAGGCCAGTTGGGATGGTGGAACCAGCGGCAGGCCTCGGATCGCGGCTTCGTCGCCGCATTGAAGACCATGTGCAAGGCCAACGTCCTTGCCATGCATGCCATCCTCGACGTGCAGCCCCGAGCCGTTTTCATTCAAAGCGAATCCTCGGAGTATTTTCATGCCGATGAACCGGCCGCAACCCCGACGGCCGCCTTCTTCAACGACAAGCGATTTCTCTCGCTCGACCTCACCTATGGCTATCCCATCAACGCGTTCATGTACGAGTTCCTCCTCGACAACGGCGCGACGCGCGAAGAGTTCCATTGGCTTTCCGATCACCACCTCAAGAGCCATTGCGTCATGGGCAACGACTACTACGTCACCAACGAGCATCTCGTGAAGAAGGACGGAAGCATCATCCCCTCCGGTGAAATCCTGGGGTATTACGTCATCACCCATCAATATTTCGCCCGCTATCACCTCCCCGTCATGCACACCGAGACCAATACGCGCGACGCCGGCCGGGCCGTCGCCTGGCTCCAGAAGGAATGGGCGAACATGCACCGTCTCCGCCACGACGGCGTGCCCATCCTCGGATTTACCTGGTACAGCCTGACCGATCAGATCGATTGGGACGTCGCCCTGCGCCAGAAGAACGGAACCGTGAACGAGTGCGGGCTGTACGATCTGAATCGAAAAATTCGACCCGTCGGGCAGGCATATAAGAAGCTCATTGCCCAGTGGCGCGACATCCTGCCCACCGAAAGCACCGGGCTCCGGGCGACGTAACCGCCAATCCAAACCAGCCTACACCGGCGTTGCGCTGACGACCGGGTTTTTGGACAGGCGTGACGGCACCAGCTTCCGGCGGAGGATCAGGCTCGGCAGCTCCAGCGCGTAGTACATCACGCCCCCGATCGCGATCGCCACGCCAAAATAGGCCAGCGCCGTGGCCGGGTAGTTGAAGCGCGAAGTCCACGGGACGAAATGACTCACCCTGCTGTGGATTTTTGCCTGCAGGAACAGCGTGAGCGGCTCGTGCCACAGGTAGATCGAGTAGCTCCACAGGCCGATCAACGCCAGGCCGCGAATCAGGAGTCGGATCATACCCGGCATCGGTCGGGCCTCGGGGTCGGCGCGACGGCGCTGCTCCATCCACCAGAGCGTGAGGACGAACCCGCCGGACGCGAGCGCGCCGGTCGTATAGCCCCAGACGAGAATAAACGGCGGGAATTCTTCCTTGCGAAGTGCGATCGGCAGGAGCAGGACGCTGCTCACGACAAGAATGCCAGGCCAGGAGCAGCTCAGGAAACGATCAACGCCGCGCGGGTGATAAACCGTGAGGTACGCGAGCAGCAGCCCGAACATCGGCTCGTCCAGGCGGAGGTGCGTCGGGAAGTAATTCAAGTAGCAATAATAATGGTTCTCATCGATCGGCGCGGCGCGGTAGCGAAACACATAGCACGCGATGGCGACCGCGCCGGTGATCCAGGGAATCAGGCGCATGCCGCGCCGCCCCATCATCCCAAGGCCGGCCAGAAGCAACGCGGCGATCACGTAGAAGTGGATGATCGACACCAGCGTCCACGTTTGCAGCGCCGCCGCGGTCGCGCCGCCTTTGTACTCGATGACGTCAAAATAATTTTGGATATGAAGGACATACGGCCACATGTCAGTCAGGGCCGCGGCCGGGGCGCGGTGGCCGTGCGGATCGGGAATGCCCACCCAATGCGACCACTGCCAGGCGAAGAGAACGACCAGAAAGTAGCTGGGCCACAGCCGCAGCGCACGCCGGGCAAAAAAGCGCCGCACGCCAATCGTCCCCGTGACTTCATGCTCGGCCAGCAGAAGTCGCCCGATGCAAAACCCGCTCAGCACGTAAAAAAGATCGACGCCCGCGAGCCCCAACTGCCTGATCGAAAAAATTACCGGCCGCGCGAAGGTGTTCTCGGGCAGGCGGAACTGAACGTGGCCAAGCAGGATGAGCAGCACGCCGACGGCGCGGAGACAATCCAATACCACCAACCGCGTTCTCCGGGACGACCCAAGCGCCGCCGCGCCCTCGCCCGGGATCGGCTGTGCTCGCGGAAGGGGGGCTGAGATGAGCGTCGTAATGGTAAATTCCCTCTTAGCCTGGGACCGGAATACCTCAGCCCGGATCATAACTTTCCCGATAGATGCCGGAAACGGACTTTCGGCTCGAGCCCGCAACGACCTTGATATTAATGTCGGCTATCCACCGTCTGTCGATGCGGTTTTGACGCCAGACAGCACGGGAATTGTCCCAAAGCTGCTTAAGTTGCCGAAGCCGCTCAAGTTGTACGATGATCGTCAATCACAAAAGCCTCTCTCCCTTCCCCCGCGGAATCAGCGTCAACACCTTCTC
>JBBRIN010000031.1:0-12683 GCA_038221115.1 Tepidisphaerales bacterium | reverse complement strand
CGACGTCCGCCCCGGTGGCCCCCCACGCCGCGGCCGTCGCTGATGAGGAAGTTGCCAGTTGCCAGTTGCCAGCAAAAGCAGCTTGCGATGGGCTTTCACTGGCAACTAACAACTGGCAACTGACAACTGTTTTCGTAGGTGACTTATGCCAATGATGCCCAAGCGGGTGAAGTTCCGCAAAAGCCAGCGCGGCAAGATCAAGGGAAACGCCACCCGCGGCAATACCGTCGCTTTTGGCGAGTACGGGCTCCAGGCCCTCAAGCCCTCGTGGATCACCGCTCGCCAGATCGAAGCCGGTCGCGTCGCGGCCAGTCACTTCCTTCGCCGCGAAGGCCGCTTGTTCATCCGCATCTTCCCGCACAAGTCCGTCTCCGCCAAGCCCCTCGAGGTTCGCATGGGCAGCGGCAAGGGCGAACCCGAATTCTGGTGCGCGGTCGTCAAGCCCGGCACTGTGATGTTTGAAGTGTCCGGCGTCGACGAGCCGACAGCACGCCGCTGCATGGCTCGACTGGCGTTCAAGATGCCGATCGCCTGCCGGTTCATCGCGCGTCGCCATGGCGTCGCCTGAGGCGAAGCGGTTTACCGGAACTGAAGAACAACGAACGGACAAGAGTCATGACCGTCAAGGAACTGCGAGACAAGGACGACGCCGCACTCAAGCACGAGCTCAAGGACAAGCAGAAGCACTTGTTCGACCTGCGGAGCCAGTCGGTGACGGAAAAGCTTGAGGACCCGACTCAGCTTCATAAGACCAAGCGACAGATCGCGCAGATCAAGACCATCCTGCGCCAGCGCGAGCCGGCGACGCAGAAGAAGCAAAAGCCGGCGACGGCGACGGCGGTGGCGACAGCGACCGTGAAGGCGACGGCGGCAGCAAAGTAAGGCGGATCAGACAAAGCGCCGGGCCGACCGATCGGCCGGCCCAATAGCGAGCGAATACCATGGCAGCAACAGAAACTAAACGAGGCGGCACCAAGGCAACCGTGGCGGAGCGGCCTTTGCTGCGAACCCTGACCGGCGTCGTCGCCTCCGACAAGGGCGACAAGACCATCAAGGTCGTCGTCAACTACCAGACCAAGCACGCCAAGTACGGCAAGTACCTGAAACGCCGCAGCGTCCTGCACGCTCACGACGAGAAGAACCAGGCCCGCGAGGGCGACACCGTCGAAATCGCCGAAAGCCGGCCGCTCAGCAAGACCAAGCACCATCGCCTGCTCCGCATCCTGACCAAGGCGCCGGAGCGGGCCGTCCAGGTCTCCGCCGAAGAAGTGATGACCGGCAAGGCGCCGGAAGAGAAATAGTTGATCGTTGGTGGTTGCTAGTTGATAGCAACCCAGTAGCTCCTATCAACTATCAATTATCAACTATCAACCGGTTTTAGAGCCATGATTCAGCAACAAACCCAGGTCGACATCGCGGACAACACCGGTGCCAAGGAAGCCATGTGCATCAAGGTGCTTGGCGGCAGCAGCAGCAAGGGCAAGTTCAAGCGCCGCATCGCCCGCGTCGGTGACGTCATCATCTGCGCCGTGAAGAAGACCCTTCCCGGCGGCGACGTCAAAAACGGATCGATCATCCGCTGCGTCGTCGTCCGAACCCGGCAGGTGACGCGCCGCCCCGACGGCAGCTACGTTCGCTTCGACAAGAACGCCGCCGTCACCATCACCAAGGAAGGCGATCCCGTCGGCACCCGAATCTTCGGCGCCGTCGCCCGCGAGCTCCGCGACAAAAACTTCATGAAGATCGTGTCTCTCGCGGCGGAAGTGATATGAGGAAGTTGATAGTTGATGGTTGCTAGTTGATGGCAACCGGCAACTGCTATCAACAGTCAACTATTAACTATCAACTGGTTTTAGACATGGCACGACACATTAAGAGCGGCGACACGGTGATTGTGATTACGGGCGCGGATCGCGGCAAGACCGGCAAGGTCCTCCGCATTCTCGGCGACAAGAACCGCGCCATCGTCGAAGGCATCAACCGCGTCTGGAAGCACGTGCGCCCTTCGCAGCGCTACCCGCAGGGCGGCCGCATCCAGAAGGACGCAGCCATCCAGCTCAGCAACGTGATGCCCGTCGATCCCACCACCGGCAAGGGCACCCGCGTCCGCGCCACGATGAAGGACGGCGTCAAGCATCGCGTCGCCGTCAAGAGCGGCACCGACCTGGGCCGCATCGGAAAGAAATAACGACTCTGCGTGGCGTGGTCGCTTCAGCGACCACGAACGTCAAGGCGCAAGTGAGGCACTATGGCAGACAAAGAAAAAGAAAAAAAGGACAAGCCCGACAAGCCCCACAAGGCTGAAAAATCCGCCAAGGCCGAAAAGGGCGGCGAAAAGGCCGGCTCCGAAAAGCGCGGCAAGCGCCCCCAGGCGACCGCCAAGGTCGAGATCGACACCGGCGAAGATCCCAAGGTCCCCGTCCCCACGCCGCGCTTGATCGAAAAGTACAAGACCGAAGTCATCCCGGCGATGCAGCAGAAGTTCGGCTACAAAAACGCGATGGCCATCCCCCGCCTGGAGAAGGTCGTTATCTCCATGGGCGTCGGTAAGTTCGCCACCATCGGCGGCGAAGGCAAGGTCAAGATCGAGCAGGCCGAGCGCGAGCTGTCCGTCATCGCCGGCCAAAAGCCCGTCCGCACCAAGGCCAAGAAGAGCGTCGCCAACTTCAAAGTCCGCGAAGGCATGGAGACCGGCCTGAAGGTCACCCTCCGCGGCAAGCGCATGTACGAGTTCGTCGACCGCCTCATCACCCTGGCGTTCCCCCGCGTGAAGGACTTTCGCGGAATCGACCCCAAGGGCTTCGACAAGAGCGGCAACTATAATTTCGGCTTCAACGAGCAGACGGTTTTCCCCGAGGTTGAAGGCGCCACCGTCACCTTCCAGCAGGGTATGAACATCACGATGGTCACCACCGCCCACAACCCCGATGAGGGCCGCGAGCTCCTCAAGCAGTTCGGGATGCCTTTTCGCGAAGAGGGCGCCAAGAAGTAAACGTTCGTTAGCGGGCTTCAAACGAGCCCGCGTCACACAAGAGGATCAGACATGGCGACGACAGCCTGGGTAGTCAAGCAGAAGCGGCGCGAAGCGCTGGTCAAGAAGTACGCGGACATTCGCCGCCAGCTCAAGAAGGAAAAAAACTTCGCCGCCCTCGCGCGGCTCCCCCGCGATTCGAGCCCGACCCGCTCGCGCTTGCGCTGCCAGATCACCGGCCGTTCCCGCGGCAACCTGCGCAAGTTCAAGGTCTGCCGCATCATTCTCCGCGACCTGGCGCTTGCCGGCCAGATCCCGGGGCTCAAGAAGGCGAGCTGGTAACCCCGCCGCAGAGTCAATTTACGATTTGCAGTTTGCGATCCCATGTGCGGTGCAAGCCAACCGGCCCCCGTCGATCGCAGATGACTTCACGGAGACGCTAGAGGCGATGAACAACCAAGACCCCATCGCGGACATGTTGACCCGCATCCGGAATGCGAACCGGGTAGGTCGGCGCATGGTGCTGATCCCCCAGAGCAAAATCTGCAGCGGCATCGCGCAGGTTCTCAAGGACGAGGGCTACATCGAGCAGTACGACGCCATCGACGACGGCAAACAAGGCCAGCTTCGCATCAAGCTCAAGTACGCGATGAATGGCTCGAAGGTCATCCACGCCATCGACCGCGAGAGCAAGCCCGGCTGCCGCGTCTATCGCAAGGTCGGCGACCTGCCCAATGTCCTCAATGGCATGGGCATCGCCGTCGTCAGCACCAGCAAAGGCGTCATGAGCGACCGCAAAGCCCGCGAAGAAAACGTCGGCGGCGAATTGCTCTGCACAGTGAGTTGAGAGTTGTCATTCGTCCTTTGTCCTTGGTCCTTTGCATCGACCAATAGGCCGATCTGCAAGGCAAAGGACCAAGGACTAAGGACCAAGGACAGAACCATGAGTCGAATTGGCAAAAAACCCATCCCCATCACCAAGGGCGTCAAGGTCAGCATCGCGAACCGCCACGTGAAGATGGAAGGCCCCAAGGGCAAGCTCGAGCTGGATGTCCACCCGGCGATGACCGTCGCCCACGACGCCGCCAAGAACGAGATCCTCGTCACCCGCCCCGACGATGAGCGCCAAAGCAAAGCCCTTCACGGCCTCACCCGCTCGCTCCTGGCCAACATGGTCACCGGCGTCACCGAGGGCTTCAAAAAGTCGCTCGAAATCCAGGGCGTCGGCTACAAGGTCGAGCAAAAGGGCAAGAACCTCGTCCTCTCCGTCGGCTACGCCAACACGATCTCCAAGGCCATCCCCGTCGGCCTCGATGTCAAGCTCGAAGGCCCGACCAAGATCCACATTTCCGGCCCCGACAAGCAGTTCGTCGGGCAGTTCGCCAGCGACCTGCGCCGCGTCCGCAAGCCCGAACCTTACAAGGGCAAGGGCCTCCGCTACGAAGGCGAAGTCGTCAAGATCAAGCCAGGCAAGGCCTTCGCCGGCGCCGGTTCGAAGTAATGAAGAAGCGTGGAAGTTGCCAGTTGCCAGTCAACCTAAGGCCGCACTAACAACTATCAACTAACAACTATCAACTAACCCCAAACCACCATGGCAGACAAAAACAAAGAAAAAGCCAAGCGGCTCCAGCGACGCCATTTCAGCGTCCGCAAGAGTCTCTTCGGCTCCGTCGAGCGCCCCCGGCTCTCCGTCTATCGCAGCGGCAAGCATATTTACGCCCAGGTCATCAACGACTTTGAGGGCCGCACCCTCGCCGCCGCCTCCAGCGTTCACGATGACGTGCGCGGCGAACTCAAGACCGGCGCCAATGTCGAAGCCGCCAAGCGCGTCGGCAAGGCAATCGCCGAACGCGCCAAGGCCGTCGGCGTGCAGGCCGTCGCGTTCGATCGCGGCGGGCGGCAATATCACGGCCGAATCAAGGCATTGGCCGACGCGGCCCGCGAGGGCGGGTTGAAGTTCTAATTAGGATCGAATCATGTCCGAAGAAAACCAGCAAGCAGCGCCACAACCCGCCCAATCCGAAGCCCCCGCAGCGCCGGCCGCCGCGCCCCAGCAGGCCGCCGCGCCGCAACAGTCCGCCCCGCAGTACCAGCAGCGGCAGGGGGGTGGCGGCGGCGGCGGCGGCGGCGGTGGTGGTGGTGGTGGGCGACAGGGTGGTGGCGGCGGACGCGGCGGCCCCGGTGGCAATCGCGGCGGCCAAAACCGCGGCGGCCGGGGCGGTGGACGCGATCGCGATCGCGGCGGCGACGAGTCCGGCATCGAATCGTCCCTCGTCCGCATCTACCGTTGTGCCAAGGTCGTCAAGGGCGGCCGCACCTTCAGCTTCGGCGCGCTCATGGTCGTCGGCGATCGCCGCGGCAACGTCGGCATCGGCTACGGCAAGGCCAACGAAGTCCCCATGGCCGTCGAAAAGGGCACCAAGGACGCCCGCAAGCAGATGTTCAAGCTGAACCTCAAAGGCTCCACCGTCCCTCACCAGTCCATCGGCCGCAGCGGCGCCAGCACCGTCGTGCTCGTCCCCGCCCGTCCCGGCACCGGCGTCTCCGCCGGCAAGAGCGTTCGCCCCGTCCTCGAGCTCGCCGGCATCACCGACATCCTCAGCAAGGCCTACGGCTCCACCAGCCCCAAAAACCTCGTCAAAGCCACCATGAACGCCCTGCGAGCCCTCCAGGTTCGCGAGCAAGTCGAGCAAACGCGCGGCGTCAGCCTTGCCAAAGGCGCCGGCGAACTCACGACGGCGTAGGATCCGCTTTAGCGGACGGAATCGCCGTACACCCACTGCGAGTCGCCACCTTCACCGGTCGCGGCGTTAGCAAAAGGAATCCCCCATGAGCATGATCCACGACGTCACCCGCGGCGCTCCAAAAAACAAACTGACCAAGCGCAAAGGTCGCGGCGAATCCAGCGGCCACGGCAAAACATCCGGCCGCGGCAACAAGGGCGCCAAGGCCCGCTCCGGCTCCTACATCAAGCGCGGCTACGAAGGCGGCCAAACCCCCATCTTCAAACGCTTCCCCAAGCGCGGGTTCAGCAATTTCGACTTTGAACGCCGCTTCCACATCGTCAACCTCCAGGACGTCTCCGAGCATTTCGACGACGGCGCCACCGTCGACGCCGCCGGACTCATCGAAAAGGGACTCGTCCCCGACGCCAAGCTGCCGGTAAAGATCCTCGGCGAAGGCGCCATCACCAAAAAGCTCACCATCATCGCCGGCTGGTACAGCAAATCCGCCCACGAAAAGATCCTCGCAGCCGGCGGCACCGCCCAGAACCTCAAGGGCGGCGCTTTCGAATTCCCCAAGCCCAAGAAAAAGTTCATCCCCCGCGAGCCCGTGAAAAAGTCGAAAAAGGTCGCTGCCGACGAGGCCGAAGCGCCCGCCGCCGAAGCAAAGGCCCCCGCAGAGGCCAAGCCCGCTGCCGAGGCCAAGCCCGCCGCGGAATAAAGAGCCTACGATCCTGCGTTCAAGCCGGGGTGGCCGCGAGAACTCTCCTCCAGTGGGCGCTAAATCATGTTCAAAACGCTGATCAACATTTTCCGCATCCCCGAGCTGCGCAACAAGGTCCTCTTCACCTTGTTCATGCTCATGATCTACCGGATTGGGTACCACGTCCCCATCCCCGGCGTCGACCAGGCGGAAATGAAGGCCCAGGCCGAAAAGCAGGCCCACGGCGGCGACACCAGCGCAGCAAGCCGCATCGCCAACTACATCTCCATCTTCTCCGGCGGCAATCTCTCCCAGAGCACGATCTTCGGCCTGGGCATCATGCCGTACATCTCCGCCTCGATCATTTTCCAACTGCTGACCACGGTCATGCCCCAGTTGGAAAAGCTCCAGAAGGAGGGCGAAGCCGGCCGCAAAAAGATCCAGGAATGGACGCGCTACGCCACCGTCCCCTTGTGCATCGTTCAGGCGATCATCTGGATGGGCACCATGCAGTCGCAGGGGCTCGTCCTGCCCGAATACCGCCGCGAGCACGCCTTCGCCTTCTGGACCATGGGCGTCTTTGCGCTCACCGCCGGCTGCGTCTTCCTCATGTGGCTCGGCGAACAGATCGATGAGTACGGCCTCGGCAACGGCATCAGTCTCATCATCCTCGCCGGCATCGTCGCCCGCATGCCCAGCGCCATCGTCCTCATCCGCCAGGAGATGGCCATGGGCGCCGAAGGCGGCATGAACGTCGGCAAAATCCTCTTCCTCATCGCCTCCTTCATCTTCGTCGTCTTCGGGTCCATCCTCATTACTCAAGCGCAGCGGCGAATCCCAATACAGCAAGCCAAGCACACCCGCGGCCGCCGCATCTACGGCGGCGCGCGCCAATACCTCCCCCTCCGCGTCAATCACGGCGGCGTCATGCCCATCATCTTCGCCCAGTCCCTCATGCTCTTCCCGGGCTACGCCCTGGCCAAGCTCCACGACTGGCTCCCGCGCAGCACCGCGGTCGCCTTCCTCAACGGCGAAATGGGCCGCGGCGGATTCCTCTATGTCATGACCGAGATGGTCCTCATCTACTTCTTCGCCTACTTCTGGACCACCGTGCAGTTCCAGCCCAAGGAAATGGCCAACCAACTCCGCGACTACGGTAGCTTCATCCCCGGACTCCGCCCCGGCAAACGCACCAGCGACTACCTCGAAAAAGTGATGATGCGCATCACCTACGTCGGCGCCGCCTTCCTCTGCATCATCGCCGTCATCCCCACCGCCGTCTCCGGCATCCTCAAGGTCAACCCCCAGATCACCACCTTCCTCGGCGGCACCGGCCTCCTCATCGTCGTCAGCGTCGCCCTCGACATGGTCCAGCGCATCGAAGCCAACCTCCTCATGCGAAACTACGGCGGCTTCCTCAGCGGCCCCGGCCAAAAAGGCAAACGCATCAAGGGACGGCAGTATTAGTAGGAAGTAGGCAGTAAACAGTAGGCAGTAGGCAGAGAAGACATTTCGTTTCTGCCTACTGCCTACTGTCTACTGTCTACTATTCGCCCCCATGTCCATCATTCTGAAAAGCCGCCGCGAGATTGAAATGATGCGGCGCACGGGGGCTCTGGGTTGTGCCATCCTCGCCAAAATGCGCGAGGCGGCCAAGCCCGGCGTCTCCACGCTCGAACTCGACGATCTCGCCCAGGCCGAGCTCGAACGCGCCGGCGCCATCGCACTCTCCAAAAACTACCCCACTTACAAGCCCGGCGAAGGCTTCCCCGGCAACACCTGCATCAGCATCAACGAAGAAGTCGTCCACGGCATCCCCGGCGCCAAAAAGCTGAAAGACGGCGACATTGTCACCCTCGATCTCGCCTTGTCGCTCAATGAATATTGTGCCGACACCGCCACCACCGTCCCCGTCGGCCGAATCAGTCCCGCTCTGAAAAAACTGCTCGACGTCACCAAAGAAACGCTTGCCCTGGCCATTCAGAACATCAAGCCCGGCCGAAAGTGGTCCGACATCGCCCGCCTCATGCAATGGCAAGTCGAGCACAGCGGCTTCAGCGTCGTCCGCGAGTTCGTCGGCCACGGCATCGGCCGCTCCATGCACGAAGACCCAAAAGTCCCCAATTTCGTCACCGCTGAGCAATTGCGCGGCGACTTTAAACTCCGGCCCGGCATGACTTTGGCGGTAGAGCCCATGGTCGTCATGGGCCGCCGCGACGTCGCGCTGCTCGACGATCAGTGGACGGTCGTTACCGAAGATCGCTCCGCCGCCGCCCACTTCGAGCACACCATCGCCGTCACCGAGAACGGTGTCGACGTCCTCACCGACGGGCGCGTGCCCTTTGTCCTATAGTCCCCCCCTCTTATAGTCCCCTCCTCCGGTACTCCGGGGGAGGGTTAGGGTGGGGGGCCGTGTTCCGGAGAATAGTTGATCAAACGGTAGGCTTGAGAAATTCTCAGCGAACCGTATAATGCTCGATTCCCCTATTTTGGGACGAGCCCGTTTCGCGGTGCATCGGCTTTCCGCGAGCCTCAGTGTCCACCGACCCCCGAGAGACAGAGTCATGAAAGTGCGTACCAGCGTCAAGCGGATCTGTGAAAACTGCAAGATCGTCCGCCGCAAAGGCGTCGTGCGGGTCATCTGCACCAACACCAAGCACAAACAGCGGCAGGGATGAGTCTGAGTTGATAGTGGTTCATTGGTAACGGAGACGCTCCGGCCAGCAAAATCTATCAACCATCGACTATCAACTATCAACTGGAGCAAAAAAATGCCCCGTATCGCAGGCGTAGACATTCCGGCCGACAAGCCCATCTGGATCAGCCTCACCTATTTGTACGGCGTCGGCCGCACCAACAGCCGCAGCATCCTCCGCGAGGCCGGCATCGACGGCCAGCGCCGCGCCAAGGACCTCACCGAAGAGGAACTCGCCAAGATCATCGGCCTGCTCGACAAGGGCGTCCTGATCGAAGGCGCGCTGCGTCGTAACATCCAACAGAACATCGCCCGTCTCCGCGACATCGGCAGCTACCGCGGCCTCCGCCATCGCCGCGCGCTCCCCGTCCGCGGCCAGCGCACTCGCTCCAACGCCCGCACCCGCAAGGGCCCCCGCAAGACCGTCGCCGGCAAGAAGGGCGTGAAGGAACTCGGTAAATAAATAGTGCTGTGTGCTGAGTTCTAAGTGCTGAGAAGGCACCGAATGGACTCAGCACTCAGCACTCGTAACTCAGCACTGTCTGGCAGCGGGGACGGCGTAGTCCGGACGATCCGCAAAAGAGGAAATCGAAATGGCAGAGCAAGCAAAGACCGGCGCCAAGGCCGGCGCGAAAAAGAAGAAGATCCGCAAGGGCGTCACCCGCGGCATTGCCCACATCAAGGCCACCTTCAACAATACGATGGTCACCATCACCGACATGAACGGTGAGACCATCTCCTGGGCCTCCGCCGGAACCGTCGGCTTCAAGGGCGCCCGCAAGAGCACCCCCTTCGCCGCCGGCCGCGCCGCCGAGCGCGCGGGCAGCGAAGCCCGCAAGCACGGCATGGTCGACATCGAGGTCAAGGTCAAGGGCCCCGGCGCAGGACGCGAGCAGGCCATCCTCAATCTCCAGAACGCCGGCCTCAAAGTCGTCGGCATCGAGGACGTCACGCCGCTCCCTCACAACGGATGCCGTCCCCCGAAAAAGCGGAGAGTGTAAAATTCAAGTAGACACAGGGCAGTAGGCAGTAGGCAGAACGCCTCCGCCCTTACCGCCTACTGCCTACCGCATACTTCCTACTATTTCTGCCAACCCGACGAGACGGAAGAACAGATGGCCCCTAACGGTTGGGGCGGGAACCTTCCGTAATTCGGCGCGGCAAAGGAGCTACTATCATGCGAGTACGTTGGCGCGGTTTGGAATTACCGTCGCGGGTCGTTCGCGACCAGCAACATTCCACGGACACTTACGGCCGGTTCACCGCCGAGCCCTTCGAGCGCGGCTTCGGAACCACGGTCGGCAACAGCCTCCGTCGTATCCTGCTCTCCAGCCTCGAAGGCGCGGCGGTCACCAACATCCGCCTCAAGGGCGCTGAGCACGAGTTCAGCAGCCTCAATGGCGTCACCGAAGATGTCACCGACATCATCCTCAACATCAAGAGCCTCATCGTGAAGCTCGATGCCGATGAGCCCAGGGAAATGCGCGTCGTCGCCAAGAAAGCCGGCCCCGTCACCGCCGGCATGATCGAGGCCGACCCCGCCATCACCATCGTCAACAAGGACCTCGTCCTTGCGACGCTCACCGAAGACGTCACCTTCGACCTGACCCTCATCGTCGCCAAGGGCCGCGGCTACGTTACCGCCTCCGAAAACACCGGCGACCGCGAAGACCAGGAGATCGGCACCATCGCCGTCGACAGCCTCTTCTCCCCCGTCAGCCGCGTGCGCTACGCCACCGAGGACGCCCGCGTCGGTCAGAAGACCGACTACGACCGCCTCAGCCTCGAACTCTGGACCAACGGCACCCTCTCCCCCGAGATGGCACTCGTCGAAGCCAGCAAGATCCTTCGCAAGCACCTGAACCCCTTCGTCCAGTACTTCGAGCTCGGCTCCGACGTCGCCAGCGACGACGCCCTCGCCAGCATGCGCGACGCCAGCAAGGCCCATATGGATCCGGAGCTCGAGCAGAAGCTCAACATGACCGTCCAGGAACTGGACCTGTCCGTCCGGGCCAACAACTGCCTGGAATCGGCCAAGATCCAGTCCGTCCGCGACCTGGTCAAGAAGACCGACGCCGACCTGCTCAAGGTCCGCTCCTTCGGCAAGACCAGCCTCCGCGAAGTGAAGCGCAAGCTCGCCGACATGGGCCTCAGCCTCGGCATGGACCTCGACCACGTCCCCTCCGCCGCCGCCACCATGGCCGACGATGACGACGACACCGATGATGTCGAAGGCGAAGACGCGGAAACCTCCGGCAAGGCCGGATGACGGTGGCAGAGTTGATAGTTGATGGTTGGTAGTTGATAGCGAGCTCGCGTCTTCTGGCAAATAACAAACATCAACTATCAACTATCAACTATCAACTATCAACTATCAACTGAAGATCAGGAGTTCAAATGTCTAGTCACAGGATGCGCGGCCGACAACTCAGCCGCGACACCGAGCATCGCAAGGCCATGCGCCGCAACCTGGTCCAGAGCCTCTTCGAGCACGGCAAGGTCAAAACCACCCTCCCCAAGGCCCTTGAGGTCAAGGGAATGGCCGAGAAGCTGATCACCCTCGCCCGCCTCGGCACCCTCAATGCCCGTCGCCGCGTCATTCAGGTCTTGCAGGACCGCCGCCTCGTCGACGAGAACCAGGACTTCATCGAGGAGGGCGCGACGCGAACCGTCATTCAGAAGTTGTTCAACGACATCGCCCCCGCCTTCACCGATCGCCAGGGCGGCTACACGCGAATCATCAAAACCGCCAAGCATCGCATCGGCGACGGTGGCTCCATCGTCTCCCTCCAACTGCTGACCGTCGACGCCGCCCCCAAGGGCACCGCCCGCCGCTCCGCCGGCCTTCGCCGCAAGCGCAACGAGCGCAAACACCAGTTCGCCGGCAAGGTGCTCAAGAAGGGCTCCAAGGAAGCCGAACCCGCCGCCTCCTTTTCTCCGGTCCCCTCCTCCGGTACTCCAGCGGCGGAATAGGACGCCGGCCCAACGCGCCATTTCAATCGAGCGATTCTTGTGACGTTGAGTAGCCGGACGCTGTCATGCTGAGGTACTCCGAAGCATCTGCGCGCGACCCGAAGATTGGGTCAGATGCTTCGGATTGCCTCAGCCTGATCCATTCACGCTCGTTGTGCAGGCCGACACATTGGACCGTCACCCAAACCCAACACGGATTTAGTTGCACGCTCCTCCGCCGTTTCGGTTACGATTCGCCGCACTATCAACCGGGCGTCGAAAACCGGATGTTTTGCAAGCCTGGCGGGTGCTTTGCTTGTGGTCGGATGCCGAGAACGGGTCCAGCGGGTGCAAAACCCAACCCCTTGTTGACACCGCTCAAGGCCGCCCCTTAGAATCGCAACCTGTTGGCTGTGAGGCGTGTGACCCTGAACCTGTCACAAAACCCTTTGCGACAACAACTTTTCGCCGCCCGGGGTATCTAAGTATTGAGGGATAGTCGGTCCTTGCCGGATCGCTCGTGCCAGCCGCTCCGATGAAGTGGTAGCCTGTGTTGCACGGCGTGCCGCGGGACCATTTTTGTTTTGCGGGAAACCAAGAGTAACAGACCCTATGTGGCATGTTTCGGTGTTCATCGTC
>JBBRIN010000030.1:0-12690 GCA_038221115.1 Tepidisphaerales bacterium | reverse complement strand
AGGTTGTTCTTGTAGAGGACATTCGAGTTCCGGTCGTAGGCGTACTGGAAGCGGTCGGTTGCCGTGAGGCTTGTGCCGCTGCCGGTGTTGAGGTAACGCTGATCAACCACGCGGCCGAACGTGTCAAGGCCGGCATACTGGTCGCCGGCCGCGCCGTTGGCTTCGCCGGTTTGTTTGATATAGGTCAGGTCGATGCCGGGCTGGGGATGGGACGCTTTGACAACCGTGTTCACGCCAAGATAGCTGTACCCTTCCAGTATTACGGCGTTGGTGCCAGCACCTTCTGATAGAGTCGTGATGCGGCTCACCGAATCGTCGAGGCCTGTGCCATACGTGTAATTGAGCACCCGCCCGTTGGGGTAGGTCATGCTCGTCAGGCGGCTGTGATTGGCTCCCCCGGCCATTTCGCTATAGGCGTACTGCACCTTGGCGCTGGACCCGCCGTTGACGATGCCGCTATGCTCCTGGTACTCGGCGACCATCTGCCCTAGCCCGTTGAACTGGCGCACGACCTGGTTCACGACAGCGCTGCTGCCATCGTAGCTGGTGAAGATGTAGGCGCGGCCGGCGTCGTCGTAAGCGGTGGCGAGGCTCATCACCGCGCTGTCCACGTTCTGGGGGTTGCCAATGGCAAGCGTGGCCCCGTCGTTGATGCCGCCGCCAAAGGTGTTGCGGCCGAGGACGTCGAAGCTGTAGTTGTGGCTGGTGCCGTTCTGGTCCTTCTTGATGGTGTTGTTCCCGGCCTTGTTGTAGCTGAAGGTGACGATGTCCGAGGCGCTGGTGCCGGCGCTGCCGGTGGTCTTGTCGGGATACTTGACCTGATAGAGCAGGTCGTTGGAGTTCAGGTCGCTGCCGTTGCCGGTGGTTACGCCGTAGACGTATTGAGTGACCTGGCTAGGCATGCCGGTGGGCATGGCGGCGGTCAGCGTTACAACGTGATCGGAGCCGTCGTAGGTGTAGCTGGTGGTGCGGTTGTTTTGTCCGGAGGGGTTGCCGGAGTTAACCGAGCCGTCGTAGGCCTCGATGCTTGAGGTCGTGCGGCCGAGCATGTCGTACAGCGTTTTGGCCTTGATGCCGCGCGGGTCGGTGACGGTGTCGGTCCACCCGGAGCTGTTGTAATCCGTGTGGTTCAGGAGCAGCGTATCCGTGCTGCTGGTCGGGGCGCTGCCCGGCCGCGTGTAGCTCGCGCCCGCGTTGGTGCCGACATCGACCGAGTCGGTGAGGCGGTTGGCGGCATCGTAGTAGAGAGCCTCGAAGCTGATACGGGCCTTGTTGCTGGCGCTGGCCGGGCCTGCTAGCTCGCCAGTGTCGCTGCTGGTGTCATCGTGGAAGCGCTGGTGCGTGGCCAGCAGCGTAGGGTTGCTGTTGCTGTCGTAGCTCGCGTCGGTCTGCTGGAGCACCCGATCACCGGTCACGTTTCCGGCATCGGACCATGAGGAGTCGCCGCCGCCGTCGGTCGTGTACTGCTTGATGACCCGGCCCGCGCCGTCGTAGGCGTACTTCGAGACGAGGCCGCCCGGCTGTAACGACTTGATGGCGTTGCCGCGATGATCGAAGAACGTGTCGGCGTGCAGCGTGTTCGTGCCAACGTTCCCCGAGCCATCGACGCTGGAGGTGGTGGTTCTGTAGACGCGGCCCTGGTCGTCGTAGGCGTAGCCCATCCTCGCCCGCAGCTTACTTGACGACGGAGCGTTTGGCACACCGTTCGTGGAGGTGATGCCTACTTGATCGGCGGCGTAGCTGTCTTGCTGCGCGATCTCGCCGAGGTTGTCTAGCGTGCGGTAGGTAATAATCCGGTGGGTGCCGGTGTCCTCATTCGCCGTGTCTTCGGCACCGCCGTTCAGCTTGACGCCTTCCTTGATGGCCATCTGGCGATTGCGCCAATCGTAGAAGTATTCGTCCACGCGGTCGGCGCTGAACTGGCTGGTGTGCTGCACCGTGCGCGTCAGGTTGCCGTCGCCGATGCCTTGCGTGCCGTCGTAGGCGTCGTAATAAAAATCCTTCACGTCCGTCATGCTCGCGGCGTTGGTCGGCGACCAATAGCCGCTGCCGGGCGTATCGTTAGTGCCCACCCATTGGCTAAGCACCAGCCCCCGCCCGTCGTACACCGTCCTGAAAATGGTGTTCGTCGGGTCTTGAATCCGTTTGAGCCGACCCTGCCCGTCGTAGCTGCGGGAGGTCGTGTAGAAGTTCGTCCCGGCAGCGCCGAAATAGGGGTTGGTGGTGTAGCTGACCGCGCTGGTGCCCGAGCCCAGACTGAAGTATTTGTCCGAGCGGACGGTCTGCCCGGCGTCGTTGGTGTAGTCGCGGGAGAGGGATTGGTAGGTGGAGAGAGCCTCCGTCCCGTCGGGAAGCGTCGACCGGTCCGCGATGGTCGCGGTGATCTGCTCGACGTAGACCGGGTTCGTGCCCGAAGTCGGGCGATAGGTGCGCGTAATCTGGACCGGCCCCGTCGTGTTCGAGTTGGCTCCGCCCACGTTGTGCCAGCCGCGGTATACGCGCATTTCGTGGTTGGCGTCGTTGAACCGGATTAACGTCACATTGCCGTTCGGGTCCGTCATGCTCGTCGCGCGGCCGAGCCCATCGACGATGTAGGTCGTCGTGAGGCGCAGGCCGCCGGTGACGTGGCTGATGCCGAACCCATCATATTGCGACTGCTCGCCCGCCGTGAGTTGGCTGTAATCGACGTCGGTGATCGTCTTGATGGCGACGGACGTGCCGTTGGTGGCGTAGCCGGTGTAGTCGATGTAGCCATCGGCGTTCTTGTGGAAGACGACGCGGCCGAGCCCGTCGAAATAGTCCGTGGCCGTATCGTAGTGGGCAAGGTTCGCGTCCGCCGCGCTCGTGCCCGGACCGTTCTGGCTGGTGACGATGAGCGGCAGGGTGGTCGTCCTGGACTGCATCTGCAGCGTGCCGCTGTACCACGATGGGTAGCCGTAGGTTGTCTTCTCGCCACCCGTGCCGTCGTCGTTGCGGAACTGCGTGGTGCTCGCCAGGGGGTACAGGAACGCCCCGGCCGAGTTTGAGCGGGAGAAGTACGTTTGCTTATCCAGCAGCGTCGGGCGCAGGACGCTCAACGCGGTCAGGGTCGTCGCGTCAGCGCCCGGGTCGCTGGCCATGACGTAGGTGAGGGTCGTGCTCGATGGCACGCTGGCGATGACGAAGCGCCCGTTATATTCGGGCTGATCCGCGCCGATGACGGAGATCACATCGCCGACGTGCAGCCCGTGCGCGGAGCCGAATGTCGCGGTGGCGGTAGTGGTGCTGTGGGTGATGCTCGAAGCGGTCAGGGCACCGCCGAGTTGTCCGCGCTGCACCGTGTGATCGCGGACGTAGCCGCTGACTCCGCCGTCGACGGTCTGGCTGATGCTGCCATCTGTGCTGCCGTAATAGTCCGTGCCGTTGATGAGGCCCGCCGTGTCGTAAAGATATTGAAAGTGACCCTTGCCGTCGTTGCCCAGGAGGTCCGCGTTGGCTTCGAGGGTCGTGAGTCCAGCGCTCAAATCCACGGCCGAGGGGTTGGCCGACAGGGTGACGCGGCCGTTGGAATCGTACTGATAGAACCAGCCGTACATCTTGTCATCGGCCGTATCAGCCGTGCCGTTCTTGTCGATGAACACCTTGAGGAGGACCTGTCCGACCTCATTGGTGTAGATGACGTTCTGGTGGTTGTCCGTCCAGTCGGCGAGCGTGTCATCGGGCAGATACTCGATGGTCTTGGTGACCCATTCGTTGGGTGTAAAAACCCCGTCGTACCAGGTCGCGGTGGTGCGCTGAGTCGGGTACTCGAACTTGTACGTGCCGAAGCCCCCGGTGCAGGTGGAGCAGCCGCTTCCGGCGGCCTTTTCCTGGATGACGCGATACCAGTCGCCATCCTGAGCATCAACCAGCGTGTTGGCCGCATAGCGCTCATACCGGAATGTGTTCTGGGCGTAGGGATCGATCTGCGAGTCGGCCAGACTGTCGAATGAGGACACGGCCGTCCCCTTGTTGGCCGTGAGGCGGGTATAGAAATCAGCCTCGACCGCCGTCTTCAACCCGGTGCGCACCGCGTTGTCCGACAAGCCCTGCGTGAAGGTAACATCGGTTCCGCCGGTGTTGGTCACCGTGTTGGTCGGACCGCGTTTGTCGTAATCCGAGTTCAGGGACACCTGCTGGCCCCACTCCTTGTTGTAGCGGTAGTATTTGTTGTCGATGACGTTGCCGCCGCCGTCCTTGATCGTCACCAGCTTCAGATCGCCGAGGCGGCCATAGGCGCTGTCGGCGGACGTCGTGGTGCCGCTGTAGTAGACGTAATCGGCGGAGCGTACCGTGACCCACGAGGCGCTGGTGCCCGGGCGGTCCTCCAGCTTCACGCGCGAGATCAGCGCGGCGCTGCCCCCGAGATTGTTGGTGACGGTGGAGTATTCGACTTCGAATTGCTCCTGCGCACCGCCCGGTTCCGTCCGCGTCAGGTACTGCAGGTGGCCGTTGCCATCGTAGGTCGAACTCGTGACGTTTCCGTTGGGGTCTGTCTGACTTACGAAGCCGCCGAACGGATACATGGATGTGGCGACGTTGGTCGTGCTGAGGTTGTACTGGTTGGTGATCTGCTGTTCGTAACCGGCGCCAGAGTAGAGGCGGCCATAGGTGGCCGAAAGGGTTGGCCCGGTGTTGCCGTCGATCACGCGCGGCAACTCATAAAAGGTAGTCACGACCCCGGTCGGGCTGGTCAGCTGATATTCTGCCGGATAGTTGGTGCCCCCGGCCGAATGGGGCGCGACGTACGCGAGGGTATCGTGGCCGCCCCGCTTCTCCACGAAGGTGGTGTCATCGTCACCGCCGTCGAACTGCACGATGGAGTCGCCGCCGAGGACGGCCGTGACGGTGCCGCCGTGAACGCCGTAGAACTGATTGGTGGAGAGGGCGAGAAATGGCGCTGACGCATCCACCCAGCCGTTCCCATTGAGGCTGCTCTCGTTGGCGCTGGTCCAACTTCGCGTCCACTTAAAACCGCTGCCGGAAGCCAGATCCGTGGATTGATATATGGGCCGGCCGTCGAAATAGTAGACCGGGTGGCCGCTCGCGGGGGACCCTCCGTTAGCTGGACAGGTGGGCGGGTCGGGCGGAATCGGGTCAAGCCAGGTCGGGCCGCCGAACAGGATTCGTATCTCCAGAGACTCCACAACCGAACCCGTCGCCGCCCGCAATTCGATCTGCCGGTTGCGGCGAGCCTCCTTGGCCCTGTGACGCTTTGAGGGCGCGGGTTGGCACGTGGGAACGCAACGGCTCTTTGCGGCATAGTTCATAAGATGCCCCGGCGGCAAAAGACGTGGCTCGGGGGATCGCGGCGGTGTTCACAAATCCACGCGCTCACGGTCCCGGTCGAGTGAAGTGAGGTTTTTAACCTACCTTTCGATTTCGTCGAGTCAATCGGAATCCGCGTTGTTTTTGTAGATTCTTTTTTAACGTCATCTAAAAGGCTGTGAGCAACTTCCGCCGGCGCATTGCGGCATTCGGCCTTCGTGATTGATTCGTGAATTCGTGGTTCGTCATTCGTCATTCCGTTCCGGCGCACCGCCGTCCACCAGGGCGGGCTTCGCGGCGGGGCGGGGGCAGCGGTGAAGTTGGGGTGGGGAGATGATTGCTGCGCTCGTGCTGATTCGGTGGGAGTAACCGCCGAACGTCGCGGAGTTCCGCGACCACGGGCGGGCCGCCCGTGCCACGTCCGGGGTTCGCGATCATCGCGGGTTGGCGGCGGCGGCGGCGCTGCCGACGTGGACCATCACCGGGGCGGAGGTGGGGTTGCCGGCTTCGTTGGCGCGGGCGTGGCAAAGGCGGGTGGTTTCCTTCACCCAGGGGGCGCATTGGAGGAAGATCATGCGCTCGGATTGGTCGGGGGCGATGAGGACGCCGCTCAGGCCGATGTCGGCGACGATGACGCCGAAGGGGAGGTTCTCGACCTCGAAGGTGAGGCGGTCCTTGTGGGTGATGCGATTCACGCGAAGCCAGGCCCGGGTGAGCTGGCCGGGGGTGAGCTCGATCGTAGCAGATTGAGTGGTGGGTTTCGTCGTGGCGCCGGCTTCGGAGTAGGGTTCGAGGCGGACGGTGGCGAGGGCGGGGCCGACGACCGACAAACGGGGGAGATCGGGGAGAGTCTTCGTGATCTGCTTCCCCCCTACCCCCCCTACCGTCGCCGTTGCGATGGCTTTGACGAGCGGCGACTGCGCATCCTGGGACTTGGCATCGGCGGCGGCGAAGATGGTGCCCCGGGCTTCGAGGTGGCCGGGTTCGATGACGATGGGGGTGGAGATGATCCAGCCGGGGGGGACGTTCGAGAGGTCGATGCGGATGGGGACGTGTAGATCCTCGAAGCCGTCGATGGGGTCGAGGCGGACGGTGAAGTCGCGGCCGCAGCCCGGGGGGGCGGGTACGACCGCGGGGGTGACGTTGACGAGGGAGATGTTGAAATCGGGGTGGGCGGGGCGGACGATGAGGCGATAGACGTAGCGGTCGCCGCCGAAGCCGCGGACATCGGTGACGCGGACGAGGTAGTCGCCGTCACTTGGAGCGGCGAAAAGGAGGCGCGAGTCGGGGCCGATCTGGCGAAGCTGATCGTCGTCGTTTTCGTAGTTGATCGGGAAGAGGGGAAGGCCGTTGGGGGGGAGTTTATCGCGTGGGGGGTGCGGCTCGATGATATAGGCTTTGTCGTCGAGGGCGTGGGTGGTGGCGGTGGTGTCGAAGTAGGTGCGGCGCTTGCCGTTGGAGGGGAAGAAGAGCAGTTCGGAGTCGGGGCCGCGCGGCATGCGGAAGAGTTTGACGACCTCGCCGTTGAGGTAGACGAACTGGTTGAGGTCCATTTCCTCCCAGTTGGCCAGGCGCGTGCCGGGGGCGCTGGCGTCGGCGGGGCGGAAGTTGAGCCAGGAATCGCGGACGGCCCGGAGCTGGACGCGCTGGACGGGTTTGCCATCGGGCCAGAGGATCTCGATGCGGGTGTCGATGGGGGAGCCGCGGCGGGAGCCTTGAGTTTCGAGGACGAGGGGCTGGTTGGCCTTGGCAGGAAAGCGGTAGAGGTCGACGTCATGAGGGGTGGAGATCGAGCCGCTGACGGCGCTGGGGACGGGGAGGGACATCGCCAGCTTGGGGGTGTCGTTGGGTTCGGATTCGAGCAGCTCGGTGTCGGTGCCGGCCATCAGCATGGGCTGGCGGCGGATGCGGTATTGGGTCGTGTCGATGGGGATCGCAAGGTCAGGGGGGGCACCGGTCTTGGGGGCGGTGACGGTGGAGGTGGCGGAAGGGGGGGCCGGAAGATTGAAGCCGATGAGCTTCGCCTCGACGGTCGCGCCCGGGGCGGCGGCGAGGGGAAGGGCGGCGGTGACGATGTGGAGGTCGCCGGCGGAGATGCGGTAGAAGTGCTCGGGAGAGGCCGCGCCGGATTGCTCGATGATGCGGAGGATGTAGCGGGCGGCCGATGTCGGGGTGAATTGGAGGATGGGATCGCCGTCGATGTCTTCGCCGGTGGCGACGGTGCGACCGGCGGAGTCGAGCAGGGCGATGGCGATGGCGGCCTTGGAGCCGACGCGGCGGGCGGCGGCGTCGAGGACGATCGTCTGGCCGGACTTGGCGTCGAAGGCGAAGTAGGCGGGCTCGCCGCGGGCGGTGAAGACGCCGCCGAGGGTGGAAGGGAGCTCGGTGGCGAGGGTCGCTTTGTTTATGGCTCTGTTTTCCGACGAGGAAGGGGGAGCTTCGAATTGCGGCAGATCGTCGATGACGAGTTTTTGGGACTGAGTTTCGGCGGCGAAGCCGGTGGCGATCACGTCGACCGCGCCGAGCGGCGCATCGGCGGCGGCGGTGACTTTGGCGAGGAGGAATTCCTTGTCTTCGGCGGTCGGGAGCAGCTCGACGGTGACTTTGGGGGAGCTGGTTTTGATGGAGGCGATGGCGACGGGGCCTGTGCCGAAGAGTTTTAGAGTGGCGGGCTTGCCGCGCTGGATGCCGCGCGGTTCGATGGAGGTGAGGAGTGTGTTGGGCTCCGGCGGTTTGACCGGCTTGGCGTTTTTGGGATTCTTGGGTTTCGGGGGGGCGGCGGCGACCATGGGAATGGGGAGTTCCTTGCCGGTGGTGGTGTCGAAAAAGGCGAGGGTGCCATCGAGCCGCCCTACCGCGAGGGATTTGGCGCTGATGAAGGCGAGGGCGGAGGGCCAGTCGGGCTGAACGGGCAGCGTGAGCTTCTGAGAGAGAGTGGCGGGCGTCGTGGCGTCCCAGAGTTTTACTGTTTTGTCGTCGGCGCTGCTGGCCAGGAGCTTGCCGTCGGCGGAGAAGGCGAGGCGGAGGATGGCGCCCTCGTGGGCGAAGTGCGCGCCCTCCAGCGGGTTGGTGCCTTCGGCGGCGGTCGGGCTGATGCGCCAGATGCGGATGCGGTTGTCGACGCCGGCACTGAAGAGGCGCTGGCCGTCGGGGGTGAAGGCGAGGGCCTGCTGCTCCTTGAGCGACTCAGGGCGGGTGTCGAGGCGAACGCCGTCGGCGACGTTCCAGAGTTTTATCGTGCGATCGGCGCTGGCGCTGGCGAGCACCTTGCCGTCCTTGCGGAAGGCGAGGCCGAAGACGGCGCCGTTATGGCCCTCGAGGGTGCGCAGGGGTTTGCGCGCGAGCAGGTCCCAGAGGATGATCTTCTGGTCGTAGCTGCCGGTGGCGAAGGTTTTGCCATCGGGGGAGAGGGCGATGGTGTAGATCGCGTCGGTGTGGCCGGTGAAGGTGTGGAGCAGCTTGCCGTCGGCGACGTCCCAGAGACGGACTTCGCCGGCCTTGCCGGGCGCACCGGCGGCGGCGAACAATTGGCCGCCATCGGCGGTGAAGACGAGGTCGTTGACGTTGCCCTGGTGGGCGGGGAGCGTACGGACGATCTGGCGGGTGACCGGGGAGCGGAGCTCGACATCGGCGGCGCGGGCGACGGCGAGCAGATTCGCCTTGGGGGAGAAGGCGAGGGCCTGGACGGACTTGCGAGGGGCGACCTTTGGAGCGACGTGGGGGAGGGCGGAGAGGGAGGGTTGCGTGGCGGCGGCGAGCGCTTCGGCCGCCGTGGGCGTAGGGGCGCCGGCGTCGATCCAGGCGCGGAGGAGGGCGATCTCCGCAGGCTGGAGCTTCTCGGCCTTCTTGGGCGGGGGCATGAAGGGCTTTTCGCGGCGCTCGACAAGCTTGATGAGCAGGCTTTGGTTGGCGTCGCGGGGGATGATGGGGGAGCCGCTGTCGCCGCCGGCGAGGATGTTGTCATAGGAGTCGAGGACGAGGCCGCCTTCGGCTTCTTTGGCGTCGTGACAGGCGAGGCAGTTTTTGGCGAGGATGGCGTGGACGTCGGCGTAGGTTGGGGCCGCCTGTGAGTGGGGACAGACGGAACAGGCGAGAAGGATGGCGAGGAAGCGGTTCATTGTGTTGTTGTTGGCGAAGAGCGCTATCGCTTATTGCTTCCTGCCCGGAGTACCGGGCAGCCGCCGCGGGGTACCGCGGCTCATGGGCAGGTTGCCCATGCCACTTTAATGGTTGAAGAGGAAGCCGTTGCTGCTTAGGACGCTCCAGTAAAGGTCTTCTAGGGCTTCGCGATGGTTTTCCTTCGACTGCGCGAGGGTGGAGAGGAGTTGTTTTTTCTCAGTGGGGGTGGGGTGGCGGGAGAGGGCGCTGAGATAGGCGTCTTCGACGATCTGGTCGTCGGGGGCATTGGCGGCGACGAGTTGGTCGATGCGGTTGGACTTGGCCTGGAGCTTCTGGTTGAGAGTGTCGCCGTTGGACAGGTGAAGGGCCTGGGCCATGCTGGGGAGAGACGTGCGCTCGCACTCGCAGGTGTTAATGCGGTCGGGACGGCCGAAGGAGCGGAGGAAGTAGGACTCGACGTTGGAATCGGGGAGCTGCAGGGCGCGGGTGCCGGCGGGGTAGTCCTTGAAAGGGGTCGGGGCGGCGGTGACCTGGGAGGCGGCGTCGAGCATCACCTCGGCGATCAGGCGGCGCGGGTAATAGTGGCTGTAGAAGCGGCGGTCGGCGACGTTCTGCGGCAGCGCGCGGCTGGAGCGCTGGTAGGTCTGGGACTGAAGGATCAGGCGCATCAGCGCCTTGAGGTCGTACTTCTGCTTTACGAACTCAGCGGAGAGCGCGGCGAGCAGCGGTTCGTTGCTCGGGGGGTTGGTCTTGCGCATGTCGTCGACGGATTCGACGAGGCCGACGCCCATGAAGTTGGACCAGACGCGGTTGACGATGGAGCGGGTGAAGTAGGGGTTGTCCGGGGAGATGAGCCAATCGGCCAGCGGGCCGCGGCGATCATCGGGGGAGTTCATCGGCATCGCCGTGCCGTCGAGCGGCTGGGGGGGCTGGGGCTTGCCGGTGAGGGGTTGGACGAGGTCGCCCTCGGTGGCGGCGAAGATGACGAAATCGCCGTCGGTCGGGCCGTTCTTGGTGCGGACGCGGGCGAAGATGTTGGCCATGCCGTAATACTGGCCGTTGGTCCACTTCTCCATCGGATGGTTGTGGCATTTGGCGCAGTTGATGCTCATCCCGAGGAAGGCCTGGCTGACGTTTTCGGACATCTTGGTCGGGTCATCGTGCAGGACGTAGAAGTTAGCCGCGCCGTTTTGGAGCGTGCTGCCGGAAGCGGTGACAATCTGGCGGGCGAACTCGTCCCAAGGCGTGTTGGCGGCGACCTGGCGGCGGATCCAGTTGTAGTAGGCGGCGACGGCGGGCGGCTTGAGGCGCTGGCTGTTGACCAGCAGCAGGTCGGACCAGCGGTAGCTCCAGTAGTCGACGAACTCGGGGCGGCTGAGCAGCCTTTCGATGAGGGCGTCGCGCTTGCCGGGGGATTCATCGGCGAGGAAGGAGCGGGCTTCGTCGGCGGTGGGGAGTGTGCCGATCGTGTCGATGAAGGCGCGGCGGAGGAATTCATCGTCGGCGGCGGGGCCGGAGGGAGGCAAGTTGAGATCCTTCAACTTCGCCAGCACGAGGCCGTCGATGGCGTTGCGGCGTTCGGCGCGGTCGAGCAACTCGGTGATGGCGGCGCTGCCGCCGTAGGGCACGGCGACGGTGGCGGTGGCGATGCGGCTGAGGTACCAGGCGGTGATGGGGCTTTCGCCGCGGCCGGTGACCTTGACGTTGCCGTCATCGTCGACCGTGCAGACGGAGGTGTCGTTGGCCGTGTATTTGGCGCGGCGGGTGACGTCCTGGGTGGTGCCGTCGTTGAATTTGGCGAGGACCTTGAAGGGCTGTTGAGCGCCGGGCTTGAGAATCACGTGGCGGGGAAGAACCTCGATCGATTCGATGCGCGGGTCATCCTCGCGCGGGCCGGGGGCGCCGGTGGCGATCCAGTCGGCGAGCATCTGGTGTTCGGGGGAGCCAACCTGGAAGCGAACGCCGCCCTTGTGGGGAACGGCGCCGGCGGGCTTGAGCAGGAAGAGGCTTTTGGCGGGGTCTTCGGGGATGATGCGCCGGCCGATGGCGTGGCGGGTGATGGTCTTCCAGTCGCCGTCGTCATCGTAGCCGCGGAGAGAGAGCTTGAAGCCGTTCTTGCCCGCGGCGGCGCCGTGGCAGGCGCCGGCGTTGCAGCCGAGGCGGGTGAGGATGGGTTGGACGTCGTTGCGGAAAGATGGATCGGCGAGGGCGGGTATCGACAGGAGCAGGAGGATTAGCCCCGGAGGGGCGAAAGAGAGTAGCCCACGGCGCGAGCCGTGGGTGGTGGGCGTCGCGATGCGGTTGAAGCCCCAGAGGGGCGACAGACGTTGGTTCATGAGAGCAAATCGCACGGGTGTAATAAACGTCTTTCGCCCCTCCGGGGCTCAATTGAATGCCATTCGACAGGTATCGCCCTGCCCTCCCACGGCTCGCGCCGTGGGCTAATGTCTGCCGCCGCTCCGCGACTAGAAAAGCTCCTTGATCGGCTTGGTGCCCGAATCGACGACGGTAAAGGGGCGGCCCTGGGGGCCTGGGAGCGTGGTCTCCAGATCAATGCCGAGGCTCTGATAGATTGTGGCGACGACGTCCGCCGGAGAAGTAGGGCGTTCGGCGGGGTAAGCGCCGATGTCGTCGCTGCGGCCGACGACTCGGCCGCCCTTGACACCGCCACCGGCGAAGCCGACGGTCCAGCAGCCGGGCCAGTGGTCGCGGCCGCCGGCAGGGTTGATGCGCGGGGTGCGGCCGAACTCGGCGAGGTTGCAGACGAGAGTGTTGTCGAGCATGCCGCGCTGGTGCAAATCTTCGATGAGTGCGCTATAGCCTTGGTCGTACATCGGGGCGACGGTTTCCTTCATGCCCTGAATGGAGGTGAAGGGGGACGAGCCGTGGATGTCCCAGGTGATCTCGTTGAAGACGGTGAGGAATGTGTTGACGGTGACGCAGCGGACGCCGGCTTCGATAAGGCGGCGCGAGAGCAGGCAGCATTGGCCGAAGCGGGTCATGCCGTAGCGATCGCGGACGGATTGGGGTTCCTTGGACAGGTCGAAGGCCTCGCGGGCGCGCGTGCTGGTCATGAGCTTGAAAGCGCTGGCGAAATTCTGGTCCATGAGCTGGGCGTTTTCGCTGCCCTCGAACTCCTTGACGGTGCCGTCGACGATGTCGCGGAGCTTTTTGCGGCGCTCGGCGCGGGCGTCGCCGATGTAGCCTGGCGGGAGCAGGTCGGGGACCTTGAAATCTTTTTTGGATGGGTCGGCCTGAAGGACGAAGGGGTCGAAGGCCTTGCCG
>JBBRIN010000029.1:0-12889 GCA_038221115.1 Tepidisphaerales bacterium | reverse complement strand
TGGCCGAGCTCGAACAACAGGCCGACATCATCCTCATCGACACCGGCGCCGGCATCAGCCCCAACGTGCTCTCCTTCACCCGCGCCGCGGATGACGTCCTGGTCGTCACCACCCCCGAGCCGACCGCCATCACCGACGCCTATGCCGTCATCAAGGTCATCCAGAAGGACGGCCAAACCCGCCGCGTCAGCCTTCTGGTCAACCAGGTGCGCAACGCCACCGAGGCCCGCGCCGTCTACGAGCGCATCTCCGGCGTCGCCAAAAAATTCCTCGGAGTCACCGTCCTCGACGCCGGGTACGTCTTCAGCGATGTCGAAGTCCCCTCCGCCGTTCGCAAGCGCATCCCCTTCGTCATCGGCTCGCCCCGCTGCCTCGCCACCCAATGCGTCACCCAACTAGCCATGCGCCTCGCCCAGGGCGTAGCCGTAAAACAAGACGGCGGTGGCTTCTTCAACCGTATGAGCCGCTGGTTTTTTAAAGGATGAAGATTGGGTTCAGGTCTCCGGGTTCAGGGTACAGTGAAAATGCTGACCACTGCCGCCGTTTTCTGAACCCTGAACCCTGAACCCTGAACCCTGAACCCTGAACCCTGAACCCTTACCCATGGCCCGCCGCATCGCCGCATTCTCCGCCTTGCTAGTCTTCGCCGTGGCCTTGTTATTGGGTCTGCAGGCGGAAAACACCTTCGTTACAACGCTCGGCCGCGCCCTATTGGCCATGGCCGGCACCTTCGTCATCGGGCTCATCATCGGCCTCATGGGAGAAAAAATGGTGCAGGAGAATCTAAAGGTAACTGGGAAAAATGGAGAAACTTCTGGGCCGAAGCCCTCAAGTGACCGATAAACGAAAGTGCGTTCCCGCATTGCCGCCTGGCGCCATGCCGTTGTTTTGCCGCAGGCGGCAAGCGGATCGGGAATGAACATTTCTTCGGGCAATCCGTAACCAGCGCTTCGCGTGGGAAGAAAAGTCGAACCTCAACCCCGGAACGGGAGAACGACATGTCCAAATCAGCAGTAGCGGCGCCAGTAGCCAAGGGTGCCAAGCGCGACATCCCCCAAGTGTGGATCGAGTACAAGAAAGACAAAACCGAAGCGCTGCGCAACATCCTGATGGAGAACTACCTCCATCTGGTTCGCTATAACGCCGAACGAATCCACGTCAAACTGCCCGATGAGGTCGAGTTGGACGACCTCATGTCCGCCGGCGTCTTCGGCCTGATGGACGCCATCAACGCCTTCGACATCGAGCGCGGCGTCAAATTTGAAACCTACTGCGCCCCCCGTATCCGCGGCGCCATCCTCGACGAGCTCCGCTCCATGGATTGGGTCCCGCGCCTCGTCCGCTCCCGCGCCCACAAGCTCGACAGCGCCACCAAGCAGCTCGAGGTCGAGCTCGGCCGCTCTCCCACCAATGACGAGGTCGCCCGCCGCCTTCACGTCTCCACGACAGAGTTCGACAAGATGGCCAAGGACGCCAGCGCCGTCGGCCTCGTCTCGCTCTCCCGCAAGTGGTTTGAGACCGACTCCAACAAAGACGTCCGCGAGATCGACGTCCTCGAAGACAAGCGCGGCTCCGATCCCGTCCGCGAAATCCAGCGCAAAGACCTCAAGGATCTCATCACCAAGGGCCTCACCCGCGCCGAGCGCCTCATCATCATCCTGTATTATTTCGAAGAGATGACCATGAAGGAGATCGGCGCCACGCTCGACTTATCCGAATCCCGCGTCAGCCAGATGCACTCCTCCATCCTCGCCCGCCTGAAGGCTCAGATGGCCGACCGCCGCAAGGAATTCCAGCAAGCCACCGCCGTCTGAGCACTGCGGCCGCGCGCCAAGAGCGGCGCAAACAAAGTTGATTCAAACCGGGCCTCACACGCCCGGTTTTTTTATTGCTTGGCGCGCTTCCCAACACTTTCCGCGAATCAAGGTAACATCGATTCTAATGATCGAGAATCTGCATCGCGTATCAGCCGCGTTTCTATCCCTGGCGATCGCTAGCGCTGTCCTCGCAAATCACGGCCCTGGCGCCTCCGGTGGCGGAAACGCCGTTGTCTCCGGCGAAACGATCAAGCCCGGCAAATACGAAATCACCTTCCGCGAGGACTATTCCCAGTTTCAACCCTTCACCGATGCACAGGCGGCCCGTCGCGCCCTCAAAGGCGGCGACTTCGACGCCCTCGATCACGGATTTCTCACTACCTTCGACTTCGCTTACGGCGTCGTCGAAGATTTCCAGCTCGGCGCATCCATCGGATACTTCGTTGGCCGGGAATTCAAATCCGCCACCGCCGACGCCGGCATCGCCGACATCTCCCACGCCGAGCCAACCGGGCTCACCGACCTCGTCCTCACCGCCAAGTATCGCCTGCTCAAAGGACAACCCGGAAATCTCTCCGTCATCGCCGGCGTCAAAGTCCCCACCGGCCGCAGCGACGTCCATCTCGATAACGGCGAAAGATTATCCCCCACCGACCAACCCGGCACCGGCGCCTGGGATTTCCCCGTCGGTTTTGCCTACTCCCGCTTCCTTACCTCCCGCATCACCCTCGATGCCAGCATCATGTACACCTTTCGGACACAGCACAGCTTCTTCAAAGTCGGCGATCGTTTGGATTTCGGCGCCGCCCTCGCCTACCGTCTGACCGAGCGGATCAAGACCTTCCCGCAATACAGCGTCTTCGCCGAAGTCATCGACGTTTATCTCATGAAAGACACCGTCCACGGCGAAAAGGACGCAAACACCGGCGGCAACGCCGTGTACGTAACCCCGGGCGGTCGCATCCGATTTGGCCCAAACCTCGCACTGACCGTCGCTCCATCCTTCCCCGTCTACCAGGAGGTTAACGGCGATCAGGGCAAGGTACGATTCAAGATGGCCGTTTCGCTCTCGTTCTCGAATTAGCGCGCAAAGACAACGTCCCCCGGAGGTGACTGATGACGAGGATTCACGTTCTACCGCTCGGCTTGCTGATGACCGTCGGCTGCGCAAACAATGGTGGTAGGGCGGATCAAGGCGACGCACCTGGTACCCGACCTTCGCCAGCGACCGCCGTCCCGGCCGTGTCCACCACAGCCAGGCCCGCCCACGCCGAGTGCCTCGTCTGCAAGAAGAACGTCGACCTCGCCTGCATCGACGTCGACGTCGCCAACGACACGCCCACCTACCTCTATCAGGGACGCGCCTATTACTTTTGCAGCGACGAGTGCCGCCGCGATTTTGAGAAGAACCCCCAGAAATACCTGAAGAAGTGATCCCCGCGCGCCGCGCTATGCCGCCGCGCGGGCGTGGTTTGTCAAAAGCTGATCGAATCCGCTGAAATCCATGTCGACAAAGATCGGCGCCAGCGTCGGATCGAACTGCGTGCCCGCGCACCGCGCAATCTCCGCCAGCACCTCGTGCCGCGGGAGCGCGCCTCGATACGAGCGATTGGAAGACATCGCGTCGAACGTGTCCGCAAGCGCCAGCACCCGCGCAATCAGCGGAATCTGCTCCCCGGCGATGCCGTGCGGATACCCCTGCCCGTTCCACTTCTCGTGATGGTGCATCACGCCCGGCAGCGCTTCGCTCATCGACTCCACATCCTTCAAAATCCGATACCCCATCTCCGGATGCTGCTTGATCTGTTCGAATTCCTCCCGCGTCAACCGCCCGGGCTTTCGCAGAACTTCTTCGGCCACCCCGATCTTCCCAATGTCGTGTACCAGTCCCGCCACCCGGAACAGCTCGATTTGCTTGTCCGGCAGCTTCAGCACGCCCGCCAATTGAGCCGCAAGAGACGCGACGCGCTCCGAGTGGCCGCGCGTGTACGGGTCCTTCGCATCGATCGTCCCCGTCAGCGCCCGCAGCGTCCCCAGGAACAACTCATGCTGTTCGCTGAAGCGCGACACGTTCTCGTGAAACGCCCCCAGGAAATCAGCCGTCGCATCCAGAAACTGCATCTCCTCGCTGCTGATATCCGGGTCCGAGCCCCGCTTGTTTCCCGCCAGAATCGCCCCAACGATTCGCCCATCGTGTGCGATCGGTTCCGCCAGCACTTCCTGACCCGTCATCTCCGCAAGCGGCGACTGCGCCGGCGTAAGAATCTTCGTCCAATCATCCGGCTCCCGCGCCTTGATCAGCCCATCGATCATTCGCTCGAGCACCGGAAGGTCGCACGGCAGATCCCCCGTGCTCATCGTCGCCCCCGCCAGTTCTCCACCATCCGTCAATCGGACTCCCGGGAAGAACCGGATCGCCAGCCAGCCGAACGGCAACACTTCGCCGATCTGCCCGCAAGCGCTCTGAAGCTGCCGCAGCGGGTCCGTTTCAGAATTCAACAGCCGCGCCATGCGAAACATCAGGTTCGTCTCTTCAAAGGCCTGCGCCAATCGCTCGCTGAACTGGTTGATTATTCCCCGCTCCCGCGCCGCGCGCGCCAGGTCGTCATGCGATGCCCTTAGCAGCCCGAATAACCGATCGATCGCCGCCGGGCTGTCGTGCAGAAACGGAGCCACTTCCGCCGAAACATCCAGCGGATCCAGCGAAGCCTCCGCGCAGCACCGCTGAAACGCGAGCGTGTGGTCGGTCAGCGGATCGCGGCACAGCGCCACGAGCAGCGTCGTCCCCGCGCCGCGGCTCCCATGGCCCGCGCGCGCCAGGTGACACGCGCGCCACCCCGGCGCCGGCTCCGACACGCTCCCATCCGCCGCTTGCGAGCAAGCCGCCGCGGTTAATCGTTCTTGTACGTCAGATGATTGAAGCCACGCCGCAACGGAACTCGGCAGTCGCGCCGGCTCATTCAAGGAGATCACCCCGTTCTGAATGGACCAGCTGAAAACCCCGGCGCTCGCGCAGCGCGCGGCAAAGGAATCGACCCCTTTGACGCGCGGGTTGGCCACGGCGATCTGGTTCATGTGAGGGCAGTTGCCGCCGGCAGCGCGACCGGGCACAACTCGACGATTCGAGCCTTCAATTGCCGCGCGCTGAACGGCTTGGGCATCAACTCGCGAATGTTCGTCCTCGCCAGCTCCGTCGGCGACAACCGATGCCCCCGCGCCGTCAGCATGATCACCGGAATGTGCGACGTCTCCGCCGTCTCCTTCAGCCGGACCGCCAGCGCAAACCCGTCCATCAGCGGCATCTGGTAATCCGACACGATCAGGTCCGGCCGCTCGCGCCGCGCCGCCTCGAGCGCCTCCTCGCCGTCACTGCACACCGTGACCGCGTACCCCGCCCGCTCCAGCGATTGCGCCACCAGTTCCGTCAGATACGGCTCGTCGTCCACGACTAACAGTTTGGGTACAGCCATAGCCTTGTTCGCCTCAACTTCCCGACCCCAAAGCACATCCAGACTAGAGGATGTATCGGCGCAGCCTCGATCGGGATTCACCAGAAGTCTCTGGCAACCTGTGCCGATTCTGCCGCCGGCAACGATTCTCGGTCCGCATCACCTCGGCGGAGCCCCCAATGTCCTGCCTCACCTCACGTCTGCCCCAACCACTGGTCGTTCGCCGCCTTCTGTGCCCGTTCAAAGGCATCGCGAATCCGCGAAACCGCCTGCGCCGGCAGCGGCCCTTTCGCCGCGAATCCCACATTCGCCCGTGCATTCTCAGGGTTCGTGGTGCCGATAATCGCGCACTGCACTCCCGGCTGGCTCAGGCTGAAGCGCAGCGCAATCTCCGGCCAATCTCCCGACCTGCCGAACCCCAGTGCCACCGGATCCAGTCCCATCTGCCGGAGCCGATCCGTATATGTCTTCGCGTAGCTCGCATACATCCCCGGCTGCGCCGTCAGCTCCTTCCACGCCGCGTTCGCGATGGGCCGCTTCGCCAGGACGCCCGCGTTGTGCTCCCACGTCACCGGCAGCACCAGTTCAATATTCACCTGGTCCGCGATGCTTACCGACGTCTCAATTACAGCGATGTCCGCCCGCCCCGCCGCCCACGCCGCCGCCTCGTTGTCACCGCTGTATCCGGCGAAGCGAATCTTCCCCGCATCCCGCGCCTTCACCAACGCGCCAACCGCCTCGCCCTTCTGAAGCGTCCGCAGATCGCACGAGTGCAGCAGCATCGCATCCAGCCGATCCGTCTTCAGCGTCCGCAATGATCGATCGATCGTTTCTGAAATATTCTCTGCCGACCATGCCGGCGCGCTAATCCCCGGCGTCTTGTCAGTCCCGCACTTGGAGACCAGAAAGAACTGATCCCTCCGATGACCGATCTGCTCGGCGATCAGCTCCTCCGATCCCGGATAGTTCGCCGCCGTGTCGATGACGTTCACACCCGCGTCCAGCAGCACGTTCATCACCTGCCCCGCCCGATCGCGATCCGTTTTTAAATAACCCATCGGCGCCGACCCGAATCCAAGAACCGATGCACGAAATCCAGTGCGGCCGAACGGGCGAGTCTCCATCGTCGATCTCCAAATGAGGTCGCGAATTGTACGCCGTCCATGCCAAATGCGACGCCTCCAAACTCCGCAAGAACTTCAAACTGAACATCCCCCTCACATTTGCGTCCACCCCGCGACGCTTTTAACATCCTCATCATCACCAGAGTTCCGACCCGACTCGGCAAAGGAGTGCCCATGCCCGGAGAAACCGACCTGCACAAAACGTTGAAGAAGGAAGCCTGCCGCTGGCTCTATCGGATGGGCTACCGCTGCATCGCCGCCGAAGTCCGCCTCCGCCCCCTCGGCATCATCGATGCCGTCGGCACCGGCTGCTTCCGCCCCTATTACAACTACCTGTCGGTCGCCCGCAACGTCCAACAAACCTGTTTCATCGAGTGCAAAGCCTCGCGCGCCGACTTCCTGCGCGACCAATCCGAAGACGGCCAGATGCAGCTCTGCCTCATGGAGCGCGAGCGAAACTTCAAAGTTAAAAAACGCCGCCCTCACCTCAAGCAACTGCGCCAAGCCCTCGGCCTCGGCAAATTCAAAAGCTGCCTCCTCCAGCCCATGGCCAACATCCACTACGTCCTCGCCCCCGCCGGCCTCGTCCTGAAAAAGGACCTCCCTCCCCGCTGGGGATTGCTCAGCTTCGGCGAAGCCGGCATCACCGTCGTCGTCCGCTCCGATTGGCAGGACTGCGCCAGAACCGAATACGTCGAATCCGCCATCGCCCGCACCCTCACCGGCGACATCTATCGCGCCGACGACCGCGCCATCAACTCCATCAACCGCGAAATCTTCGCGCAACAAAGAGGATTGGCCGAGCGAATTCGCTCCATCCGGCCACAGATCGTTTTAGCCCCCCAATACGCAGAAAAATGATCTTAGTCCATCACCCCGCCAATCGCCTCATGCACCGACCGCGGCGCCGTCACGATCAAGTTCCCATTGAAGTACCGAATGCTCGCCTGCCCGCCGTTATCGCGCCAGATTTCCGGATAGACCGTTTCTCGAATCAGCGCCACCAGGTCATCCGCCCGCTCCGTCTTCGTCTTAATCTTATCGCTATTCGTACTGGACCCGCTACTGCCGAGCGTCCCGCCGCCACCGCCGCTGCTTCCGCCGCCACCACCGCCGCTGCGTCCACCTCCACCTCCACGACCACCGCCGCGCCCACCGCCGCCACCGCCGCTTCCACCCGTGCTCGTCGCCATCAGGCTCAGGTCCGGCGCATCGTTGAAGTCAGGGATCTCCACCACCAGATCCTCCACCGAATACACGCGCGTGAACATTTCCTTGTCCGATAGTTCCTGCGTGGTGATCTCAATGACCCCCTGATCCATGTAATACGTCAGCGCCACTCCCGCCCCGGCTTCCGACAGCAACAGGCTCAGCGCCTTCTTGAACGTTACCTCCCGCAGCCGCATGTTCACGTTCACATCCTGCGCCACGCCGACGGTTTCAATCGCCCGCCAGTTGACGTGAATGTTCGCCCCCGTCACATCGCGCAAAAACTCGACCGCATCCTTCAGCGCAACGTTCGTAAACTTCACCTCCGGAATGCGCTGATCCATAATCGAGCGCCGCGCGCGCGAAACCGACCGCGACTCCCCCATCGATCGGCTCGGCGTAACCAATGAAACAGCCGCCAGCAAGACGGTCGCAGCCGTCGCGTAGGTGAAGGCACGACGCATGGAGCCTCCGGTGGAAAGCGTTGGAGCAAAACCGCAGCGACGCGCCCGCACGCGCCGCAACCCCCGCACTATAAAGCAAACCGGCCAGACACAGGTAGCTGTATCTGGCCGGACACGAAAACAATTTTTCGCCAAATTCGCGCCCCTGATTAACCCGCCGATCAGCCATGTCCAGATTCGCTCGGTGTAACCGGCGTCGTGATTGGCTTACCCGTAAAAGGATCGTACTGCTGAACCGTAGTCTGCGGCGGCAGCGAGGTTTGCGGACGATTCGCCAACTGGTCTTTCGTATGGTCCACGTCATCCACCTGGCTCACCTCGTCCTCGATCCCCTTCAGCCCCTTCTTAAACTCCACGATGCTCTTCCCCAGCCCGCGCCCCACCTCCGGCAACCGCTTGCCGAAAATCAGCAGCCCAAACCCCATGATCATCAACAACTCAATCCCGTTCGGCATCCCCCACGCAAGAACCGTCGGGGCTGAAAACAACTGGGCAGAAACGTGCAACATAAAATCCTCGTAAGGCGCTTCTCGGTGCGACTCGTATTATACGCCAGCCAAGCCAAAAGGTTAAATAAAACAGCGCTCCACCCCGCAAGATCGATCAAATCCCGCGCCAATTATTCTCCCTCTCGGGGAATTCTTCACTACCGATCTCAACGTCTGCCTCTACCGCGTAATAGTTAAAATGTTGGAACCCCGGCCCCCCTTGCGGTTATCCTGCCCGGTTCAGGCGTTCCATCTCACCTGTTTTTCCAACTATTCCTTTCACGGAGCCAGCCGGCAATGAGCGATACGCAACAACCCCCGTCGGATAGCGCAACCCATTCAACCACCAACCGTCGCGATTTCTTAAAGGCCTCTGCTGCCGTCGGCATCGGCGCGTGGGTCGTCGGACGCGGCGCCTGGGCCGATGAGACCAACCCCACTGGTGGCTCCAGGAGCCCCAACGAAAAGATCAACATCGCCTGCATCGGCGTCGGTGGCAAAGGCGACTCCGACAGCAAGCACGCCGGCATGTTCGGCAACGTCGTCGGCATCTGCGACGTCGATGACAAAGCCCTGGCCAAAAAAGCCGAAGCATTCCCCAAGGCCGAAAAGTTCAACGACTTCCGCAAGATGCTCGACACCCTCGGCAAGGGCGTCGACGCCGTCACCGTCTCCATCCCCGATCACAACCACGCCGTCGCCGCCATGATGGCGGTCAAGATGGGCAAACACGTCTACTGCCAAAAGCCCCTCACCCGCACCATCAAAGAAGCGCGCATGCTCCGCGAGACCGCCAAGAAGATGGGCGTCTGCACGCAGATGGGCAATCAGGGCACCGCCACCAACGGCCTCCGCCGCGGCGTCGAAATCCTCCGCGCCGGCATCCTCGGGCCCATCAAAGAAGTCCACATCTGGACCGACCGCCCCATCTGGCCCCAGGCCCCCAAGATCGTCTCCCGTCCGCCCGCGATGGAGCCCCCCGAATATCTCCATTGGGATCAATGGATCGGCCCCGCACCCATGCGCCCCTACGCCGAATACTCCGACGCCAACGGCAAGCGCGGCAAGGGCGCCTACCACACCTTCAACTGGCGCGGCTGGTGGGATTTCGGCACCGGCGCTCTCGGTGACATGGGCTGCCACACCGCCAACATGCCGTACATGGGCCTCGATCTGGGCGCCCCCACCACCCTCGAAGGCAAGGCCGGTGAACTCAACGACGAAACCTATCCCGCCTGGGCCACCGTCAATTACACCTTCGCCGCCAAGGGCAAGCGCGGCCCCGTCAAGCTCACCTGGTGGGAAGGCCACAAGCCCGATGCCAAGGCCGGCGGCGCCCCCGTCCGCAACATCCCCGGCCACAACATCACCATGGGCTTCGACCTCCCCCAGTCCGGCTCGCTCGTCGTCGGCGAAAAGGGCATGCTCATGTCCATCTCCGACTACGGCGAAGGTCTACGCCTCATCTACAACGGCGAAACCGAAGGCTTCGCCAACAACGCCCCCAAGTTCCTCCCCCGCCACGAAAAGGGCGACCAGGACGAAAACCACAAAGCCGAGTGGATCGCCGCCATCAAGGCCAACAAGCCCGAGATGGCTCTTAGCAACTGGGACTATGCCGGCATGCTCACCGAGTTCATCCTCCTCGGCAACGTCGCCATTAAAACCGGCAAAAAGCTCGAATGGGACTTCGCCGGTATGACCTTCAAAAACGACAAGTCCGCCGACAAACTCCTCCACCGCGATTATCGCGAAGGCTGGTCGCTCTAGGCAGGCGACGCGCCGCCAACCATTACTAAATCGGCGGGGCGAGACATTCTCGCCCCGCCCCTCCATTGAATCCCCCGGCATTGGTCACCTCCGGTGACCATGCCCCGGTCGTCGACGATCCAAGCGCGCCGTTTCCAGCCCCGGAGGGGCGCAAGACTATAGCCCACGACGCAAGTCGTGGGATCCCATCCATTCCCCGGTCAGCCCCGGAGGGGCGACAGAACTAATCCCATGTTGCAGCCATGCCCGCAGCGCACCGACCCACCCCCTGGCTCCTCGATCAGCAGAACTAAGATCGCTTCCCATCAAACAAAGCCTCATATCCCCGCCCCCGCCGTCAGCTCGAGCATCACATCCAGCGGCACCCGCGCATTCCTTTCCGAGAAGCTCCGCAGGTCGTAGATCCACGCGCTGGGGTCCGACAGGTCATCCTCAACACGAACGGCTGACCTGACTTCGACAGCCGTCGGGCGGCTGAAGTGAATGAGGTATCCCCCATTCAGCGGATCGTGCTCCACCGGCTGGACCCGGCCGCCGCTCGAGGTCGCCCGCGCCAGCAGCGTGTACGTGCCCGCCGCCTCCACCTTCCAAGGATATTCCCACAAGCACCACGAGTACGGCGCCCGCGGCCCGATCACCGTTGCCGGCTGCCAGCTCGTCCCCCCATCGACGCTGATGTCCACCCCCGCGACCACGTCCTCGCCGCCCCAAGCCACGCCGAAGACGCGATGGACCCCGACGCCCAGCGTCTCCCCGCGGCTGGGCCGCACGATCTCCGACTTCACCATCATCGGGCCCACGATCACCCGTTCCAGCCCGCGCTCCGTCTGCCGCTTCACCGTGTACTTCGTGGTCTGAAAGTAGCCGTCAAACGGCCGGTCCCGAACCTCGATCCGCGTCAGCCACTTCACCCAGCTCACCCCGTACCATCCGGGCACGAACAACCGCAGCGGAAATCCATGGCTCGGCTCCAGCGGCTCGCCGTTCATGTGCGTCGCCAGGAGCGTGTCCGGGTGCATCGCCTTCTCCAGCGGCAGGCTCCGTGAAAACGGCATCGGCTCAGGGTGGTCGCTTTCGGTGCCGCGATCCGTGCCCTCAAACAGCACCTCGCTCGCTCCCGGCTTCAATCCCGCCCGTTCCAGCAGCAGATGGACCGGCACCCCCGTCCACTCCGCGTGGCCGATCGCGCCCGCGCCCCACTGCACGCCGGCCTCCTTCTTCGTCAGAAATGACCGGCCGTTCCCCGCGCATTCCACCGTTGCGAACAGCGTCCGCTGCGGCAGCCCCGCCAACGCCTCCCAATCCCACCGCGCCGGCCGCTCGACCAACCCTTCAACGCGCAATTCCCAGCGCTGCAAATCGATCGTCGGCACATCGAAGTGATTGCGTACAAAAAACCAATCCCGCGGCGTGACCCAGCTCCGCACGCTCTCCAGCGGCGTCTCGCTGTTCTCCGGCGCCGCGACTACCACCCTCCTCTGTACCGACATCACCGCCTCCGTGGCTGGGTAACGGCATAACAATCAACGATGGCATCGCCGCGCGCGGTGGCCGACGTTGCGAATTCTACGGGAGGCGGCGGCCACCCGGCAATAGACCGAGGGTGAGGCGGAAGCCCCAGGGCAAGCACGATCAATTCTGATCCAACCGCCAGCGAATCGGGTGGAACGTATTCAAAGTAGCGACCGTCGCAAACGGCCTCGTGGGGTTAGGCCCGAGCCCGCCGGGGAGGTCCGCGGTGGCCACCGTGCGGGCGCTGCCGTCAAAGAAGAGTATGTTGGTGGAAGTCAGGCGGCCGTGGCGCGCCGCGACGCGGTCGGCTTCGTACTGGAGGTTGAGAAACGTGCCGTCGAAAAGAAAAACCGTATCCGAGCTGCGCCCGATCTGGGAGATCTTGGGCAGCTCGTGGTTGGTCTTCGCGCTGTCGTCGGGGATTCGGCGGCATGGGAATGGATAGGTTTTGTAGCTGTCGCGGCACGCGTTGATGCCATACCACGAATCGACAATGATGCCGCTGGAAAGCGACTTGACGCGCCACGGTTGCTGCGCAAGTGCGACGCTGCGCGTTTGCGGAAACGGCGCCGACACACCCGGCTGAAGGTGGATGGCGACCTGGTCGCTAAGCCCCGACGGGCAATAGAACGGTGACGATCGAGTGTTCGGCAACTCGCTCAGTGTCTTTAGGCTCGGCGCCGTGATGCACCCGGTATTCACCAGCACCGTGGCGAAGTTTTCCGCGTCCAGCGGAATGTTGTTACCCGACATGCCGCTGTAGTCGGCGTAACCGGGAACCGTGTACCCGCGGTTTTGCGAGGCATACACGTGCGCCGCCACAGGATCAGCGGCCTAGCAAAAAATGAAAAATTGACCATTTCTCAGTCGATCGAGCGCGCCTGATACTGCCATGGAGGAAGCTAACGAATTCCGCTCATCCGTTTTGCGCCCTTTCCTTGCACTCCGCCAATTAGATTCACCTCTCTCAGTCAGACGTATCTCCCGACGCTCGCTACCCTTCCATCCCGACTACGGGCGATGACTGAATCCATCTGAACCAATTGCCGTTTGCCT
>JBBRIN010000028.1:0-12929 GCA_038221115.1 Tepidisphaerales bacterium | reverse complement strand
ATGGGTAATCCATGGCCGCGTATCGATCTCGCCGTTCTCAATCAGCCGAATGATCCGCGAAAAATCCTTCGGCAGGGCATTGCGGCTGCATAGGAGGGTCCCCTCAGGCCGGTGAAATATGGGATGTTTGAATGTCACTTCCTTCGTCGTGATGCCCACATACACCAGCCGGCCAGTCGGCGCGACGTAACCGAAGGCGTTGGACATCGAGACGTGATTGCCCGTGGCATCGATCACCACGTCCGGCAGCGCCCCATCGGTGACTCGCCGCAGATCTTGTTCGACGTTGTCGCCCAGCAGGATCGTCTCGTGTACCCCCATCGTCTGCTTGCAGAACTCCAGGCGCTGAGCGTTCATGTCCAGCACGATGGTCTTCGCGCCGGTGAGCTTCGCGAACACAATGGCCGATAAACCGATCGGCCCGGCCCCGATGACCAGGCAATTCTCACCCCTCGCCAGCGCCGAGCGATCGACCGCATGACATCCAATCGCCAGCGTCTCCACCAGCGCCAGTTGATCGAAGGTAAGCTTGGCAGACGGGTGCAGCTTACGGGCCGGCAAAACAAAGCGTTCGCACATGCCGCCGTCCGTCATCACGCCGATGACCTTCAAGTTTGCGCAGCAGTTGCTCGCGCCTTTCCTGCAGGCGTGGCACTGCCCGCAGTTCATGTATGGCTCAACCGAGCAGCGATCCCCCGGCTTCACGTTGAGCACGCCCGGCCCGACGGAGAGCACTTCAACCCCCAACTCATGACCTGGAATGCGCGGATAGCTGAAGAACGGGAACTTGCCGAGGTAACCGCTGATGTCGGTGCCGCAGATCCCGATCCGATGCACGCGCACCACCGCCTCGCCGGCTTCGGGCCGGCGCGGTTCGTCGATTTCCACGCGCTGGAAGTCACCGGGTTTTTCGAGGCGGATGGCTCGCATGATTATCCTCCGACGCACTGATTTGGGGGATCGCCAAATGTAGCGAACCCAACCGCCACCGCAATCGATCGCGCCGCGTCAGGACGAACGACCCTCCTACTTCGTCGTCGCCGCCGCCTTGGGCATCTCCTTCAGGCTCTCCATGTACGCGATCACATCGGCAAATTCTTCGGGCTTCCAGGCCGTCTGCAATCCCTCCGGCATCACCGACACGTTGCTGATCTTGCGGCTGGCGATGTCGTCCTTCTGGATGACGATCTTCTGCGCCGCCGAGTCCGCGAGCGTCACTTCAGCATCGGTCTCCGATTTGAGGACGCCCTGCTCGATGTTGCCGTTCGACTTGCGCTTGATCACCGTCTGCTGATATCCATCGAGGATTTGCTTCGAAGGGAACAGGATCGTTTCGACGAGGAACTCGCGCGGATACTTGGTGCCCACGCCATCGAGTGCCGGCCCCACGTCGCCGCCCTGCGCGCCAACCTTGTGGCATTTCACGCAGCCCGCGCCGTTGGCGTCCATGAAGATCTTCTTTCCGTTCGCCGCGTCGCCCGCGTGCGATTTGGCGAAGGCAGCGAACGCCTCCGGCGCAAGCGCCTTGGTGTCAAACTGATAGAGCTTCGTCTCTCCTCGCTTCTCTTTGGGAATGAACTTCTCGTACGCCTGTTGCAGCTCGAGCACGGCGCGGGCGGGCGGTGGATTCGTGTCCAAACGGGCCTCGATCAGCGGCAACGCCTTCTCGTGCAGATTTTCGATGGCCTTGCGGCATTTCCCGCGAACGTTGCCATCGTTCATCGCCAGACCTTCGAGGTACGGCTCGAGCGCCTTGATGTCAGGGCCGGCGGCGAGTGCGAGAATTGCTTCCTTCTGCAGGTCCTTGTCGCGCCACACCGCCAGCAGCGCGGCCCGAGAGCTGCCGCGATGGCCAACCGCCAGCGCATTTGCAGCCGCGCGCTTCACCTCGGCCCTCGCGTTCGTTAGCAGCGGGGCGATGGCCGCCACCATCTTGTCGTCGTTGATTGCGCCGATCGCCTCGGCGGCCGCGTTCACAACCTTCACGTCCGGATCGTCGATCTTCTGCAGTAGGACGGGGAGCGATTTCACATCGGGCAGCTTGGCCAGCGACTGTAGGGCAGCCGTGATCTGCTCGGGCTTCGCATCGGTGGATTCAATAAACTTCATCAGCGTCGCCGTCATCTCCGCGCCGCCTGCTTTTTCGGCAGCTTCCAGCGCGGCGGGAACGAGCGCCTCGTTTTCCTTCGCGTCCATCAGGATCTGGTTGACGAGCCTGACCGTCTCCGGCGCCTTCGACGCGGCCAGCGCCGCAAGAATCGCCTTGCGCGTGGGCAGATCCCTGTCCGTCTCAAACATCTGCTGCAGCCGCCCCGCGACGGACGCGTCGGGGGCGTAACGCAGCCCTTGAACGGCGGCGTGGCGAACGGCCGTGTCTTCATCGTTCAGGGCACCGCGCATCGCCTCGGTGACCGCGTTCGTGCCTGCCCATGCCACCTCCTTCGTTGGTGCCGGGTTCACCGCGGGCCGCGTTCCCCACCATTGCAGATCGGTGGGAGCGGGTTCCCACGGCTTCGCCTGTTTTTGCAGCGGCGCGATCGCCGCGACGGCCGCGGCGCGCGCTTCCGAGCCATGGCGGTGCGCGATAAACCCGCTCAGAAGTTTCACCAGCGTCTCGTCATACGTCTCGTGCATCGCCAGGGCCACGCCCGAGCGTATTTCCGTCTTGTCGCTGGCAAGCCCTTGAACGATCGGCTCCCAAGCTTCCGGGTTGGCGGTGCCGATGCGGTTCAGAGCCTTGAAGATCGCATAATGGGTGAACAGGTCTTTGTCGCCCAGTTTCTCGATGAGCGGGGCAACGGCCGCAACGTCGCCGATGCGCCCGAGCGCCGTGGCGGCCTTGAACCGCAGGCCCTCATCATCCTCGTCCAGCCCGGCAACCAGTGCGGGGATTGCGGCCTTCACTTTGCGATTCCCCAGTTGCCGAGCCGCCTGCATTCGCACTGAAACGTCATTGCCTCTGTCGGCAAAGGCGTCGCGAATCGCGGCTTCAATCGCTTTGTCCGCTTGCACGGCATTGATCGCATCCAGCGCCCAGATGGCGTGCCATCGGGCATGTGCCGGCGCCTTTGCATCCTTCAGAAGCGCAAGCAGCAGCGGCGTCGCTTCGGCGCCTCGCTCGGCGGCGCGCCGCTGAGCAACCAGCCGCACGCTTTGCGCCGGGTGCGACAGCGCATCAACGAGTTCCTTCGTCGTAGCGCTGAACTTCTGCCCCTGAGCCGCTGCCACCCACCAATCAGGCCGCGGGGTCGCGTTTAATTTGCCCGTATAGGTAAGCTTAATCAGCCGTCCGGCATCAGATGTCGCATTGCGCCAGCCCGCAAAATTCCAGTCCGCCACGATGATGCCCGTCCCATCCGGCAGGCACTGGATACCCACGGGCCGCAATGGCTCGGGGCCCTTCGACAACAGGATCTCTCGCTTGGTGATTTTGTACGAGCCGCCCGCGCGCTGAAGGGCAAAACGCTCGACGTTCCCCTTGCCCCATTCGCTCGCGAAAACATTGCCATGAAACTCATCGGGCAGCGCGTCCTCGTTGTACGCGACTGAGCCGGTGGGCGAGCCGCCACCATATTCCTCCATTCGCCAGAGCGTCCACGGCTTGTACGGACTGGCGAACGCGGCGGCCGGCTCCGGTGTTTTCTCCGAATCGGGCTTGTTCTTGTTTTCCTTCAGCCAATCGGCGCGGGCTTTGTCCGCCGCCTGGTGTTCCTTGGTCCAGGGCGCGATCGCTTCCTTGTCGGATTCGGGCGGGCGATAGTCGTAGGGGTAGCCGTAGGTCCCGCCGTCGACCATGTGAGTGAAGCGCGTCCACCAGCCCAGGCCATCGTCGGTGTTGTCATAGGTGAACAGCTCATCCTCGGCGTTGATCGCCACATCCAGGTGATTGCGCGTGCCCGTGGAATAGACCTCCAGGTGCGATCCGTCCGAGCGCATGCGCATGATCCCGCCCCCGTGGATCTCCGCTTTAGAGTGGTCCAGCTTCGACTCCGCGCCGTAAATCCCCTTGTCGCCCGTGGAGATATAGAGATAGCCGTCCATCGCCAGTCGGCAGTTCGACGGGATATGGTCGTTGAACCCTTCGCCGTTCTTGTTGGGGGACGGGTTCGTGCAGTCGAGGAGGTCGACGCGATCAACGCCGACGGAGTCTTTGTCGGTGAACACCGAAAATTTTGGCGTGTGGTGGACGTAAAGCTTCCCGTCGATGTACTGCATGCCGAACACCGCATACAGCCCCTCGGCAAACACGGTGAACTGTTTGGTATCCGGGTGCCACACGAGAATTCGATCAGCCGGCTCGCGCGAAGATCCCTTCATGTCCATCGGGTCTTCGGCAATAAAAATGCGGCCGTCGGGGGCCGGGAAGAGCACCGATGGATGGCGGATCTCCGGATGGGCAGCGAGGATTTCAAACTTCCAGTCGTCCGCGACCTTCCAAGCCTTGGCGTCTTCCTGCTTCTCGTCCTTCTTACCCTTCCCGCCCTTGTCCTTCGGCGCCGCGATTTTGGCATCGGCTGGTTTGACCGTAGGCGTGTCGGCGAAGGCCTGCGCAAGGCTGATCGGCGTCAGAAGCAAAGCGAGGGCGGCGATGCGGCGGGCGATGGCGTTCTTCAAAAAATGCTGCATGGGAAATGGCTCGGGTTAGCGGATCCCCCGCGCGTTCCCGGTGGGGTCTCTCATTCTACCGGCCGTCGCTGCGTTTGTTAGCGGATCGAGGCATCAGCGGGATTTGCCCAGAAAACGGCGGGCTTGGGCGGCGCCCTGCAAAGCGGGAGGAAAACCCGGGTCGGCCCGGAGAGCAGATTTAAAAGACTCCAGCGCTCCGGCGACATCACCGCGTTCCGCCTGAGCGTTCGCAAGGGCCGTCCAGAGCTTCGCGTTGCCAGGATCGAGGGCAAGCGAGGTGCGAATCTCCGCAAAAGCCTTATCGGTGAGGCCCGTTTGCAGCAGGGTGAGCCCCAGATTGGCATGAAATACGGCCGAGCCGGGATTGAGCCGCACCGCGGCGCGGTAATGGTCGATCGCCCCCGGCAGCCGATCGGGGAGCTGGCGCAGAACGTTTGCCAGGTTGTAGTGCGCATCAGCGCTGCCTGGATGTTTCACGAGAATCCCTTCGTATGCGCCGATTGCCTCATCGACGCGACCTTGTGCGGCGCGGAGGCTGGCGAGATTGATCCGGGCCTTGACGTCATCGGGCTCGGCACGCAGCGCCGCCTGGAGCAGTCGCTCGGCATTCGCAAGATCCCCGTCCTGCAGGCGCTCGATCCCGATGTTGACGTTACCGGTCAGGCCGAGTGGATTCACGTCCAAGGCATGCGCAAAAAGGGAGTGGTCATCGCCCCAGTGCCGCGTCTGCACGAACGAATCTCCGGCGAGCATCACGAGCAGAAGCGTGGTGGCAATTCTGATCATGTGGGCAAACCGTGTATTCTCGAGCTGAGTCAGCAGAAAGCACGCGAAGAGCGCAGGCCCGAAGAGGGCAACGTAGGTGTAATGATCCGCGACGTTGGAATACGTCTGGAAGTCGAACGGCACAAGCCCGAGAATCGGAAGGAGCGCTGCGACGAAAATCGCGGTCGCAGCCGCCGCCCACGGCGCCCGCCGGCGCAGCGCGATCGCCATCGCGACAACAGCAGCGGGGATGATCCACGTGAAGAAGCGTTGCGGACTCGCCAACAGGAATGATGTCGTTCTGCCATAGTCGATCGTGTGGTGAATCGGCAGAACGAGCTTGATCAAATAAAACCCCAGGTCGTCCGCTGCGGTCAACAGTCGGACGAGCACGGGCGCAGGGGCGACGTTTTCGCTTGCCGGTTGCACATGGCGAGCGATGACGATGATCGGCACCGTCAGTGCAAACCAGGGCAAAGTCCACGCCGCCACGCGCCGCCAGGGCCGCCGAAGAAGCAGCGCGTCAATGGCAACAGCGATCAAGGGAAGGCAGACCGCCTGCGGCTTGGCAAGCATCGCCAGGCCAAACAGCGCCGTCGCCGTGGCATACGCAACTGGCGAGAAGCCCGCAGCCGTTTCAGCGCCGTTCACTGAGCGAAAGTAAGCGAAGAGCGCCCACAGACACAGCGCACCGGAAAGAACATCCTTAAACCCGGCCGCCCACGCCACGGACTCAACCGCAAGAGGGTGCAGCGAATAAAGCAGCGCGCCGGCAACCGCAGGCCATTGCGCGGCGCGCAGGGCCCGGAGGATAAAGAAGACTGCGAGCGCGGCCGAGACATGGACAACCAGATTCGCCGCGTGGAACGCTGCCGCGTTCAACCCCGCGCTATCCGTCGAGGTTAGCTCGGCGATAGCGCCCCAGGTGGTGTAAGTCACCGGGATATACAGGTCCGCACACGGTTCGCGCCAGTAACGGGCAACGCCTAGCCAGGAAACTGGATTGAAGTCCGGGTTTTCCGAGAGGTTCATCGCATCGTCCCAGTGGAGAAACGGGTGAGCCACCACCGGGAAAAACGTCGCAACGACGGCCAGAGCGATCAACGTCGCGGGCAAGAGGGCCCCCTTTGCCCGCGAGCGACCGGCTCCGGCGTGGCGCGATGGGGTGCGAGAACTCACCGGCGCAAAATAGCACGCGCTGCGTATCGCGTCCAACGCGTGCGCGAGAGCCGAAGTCAAGTCGATTGATCATCCGGCAGGTGCTCGACAAGCTGGTCCACCAGCGTCGAAATCCGCGTGAGCTCGATCGAGTCAAACGGGCGCGCCGAGAAATCCAGCAACAGGTAAGGCCCGTGGAGGAGGAGGCCGAGATCCGGCGGAAGCAGCGCAAGAAGCGACGACCTGGCAACGCGCCGGGCCGCGGCAGAGTCGCTTCCGAAGATGACAAAGCGATCCGGCGGAGCCATCGAAGGGAAGCTGCTGATTTGCGGAAATAGATCCAGAAGGCTCGACGGATTAGCACGAGGACGCAGCCCCGTGGTTGGCCAGTTCGCCTCGATCGCGCGGACCAGCACATGCCACTCGGCGTATTGGCTGGGGTCGGTGCGCTGCGCCCGCGGCGTCCGCATGCTCACGATCGTGGTGCCCGGCGCCGACTTCGCATCGCCCGTAAAAACCGCGGCAGGGATGGGCGGTGGTTGCGTAAGCGTGGCCAATGGTTCAGGAACAGTGGCATCTTCCGCCGCGTAGAGCGTCATGCCGCATTCGTCAGCCCACCGCGAGAGATCAAGCCATCCTTTCCGAGTGGTCCACCGCATCACCAGCAGGCGAAACATGATGGCCGAGGCGACGCAAATGACGAGCAGCGCCAGCAGCGCCGGCCACGCAAAGAGCAACGGATGGACGGTGAGGGCGGGCCTGGACATGGGGAGAGTATAAAACGTAAAACGTAAAACTTAACGCGAGCCTGACCGTCTTTGTTAAGTTTTACGTTTTACGTTGTTGTCTCTCGCTGCTCAGCATCAGCCGGCGCGTCGTACTTTGCGCGATTGCTTGATCTTATACAGCAGCCGGTCGGCGTGGTGGATGAGCGCCGTCGCCGGCGACTGCAAAGGCAAACTCGCCAGTTCGAGTGATCCAATCGACAGACGGGGCGGCCGATCGACCCGCAAAGTACGCGTAAGCCCCTCCACCAGCGACGCAAGCCGGCTGGCGAGGTGTTGTGCCTGCGCGAGATTGGCATGCGGAAGCACAATCACAAACTCATCCCCGCCGTACCGAAACGCCGCATCGCTTTCGCGTAGGGTGGAGCGGACGAGTTGACCGAACGAGCGGAGGAAGTCATCGCCGGCCCCATGGCCCAGCGTGTCGTTGAGCAGCTTAAAATCGTCGACGTCCATCATCATCAGCGCAAGCGGCGCGCCTTCCGCCCGGCATTGATCCACCAGTTTCGGCAGATGGACATCGAGCATGCGCCGGTTCAGCAGCCCTGTCAGCGCATCTTTGGCCGCCTGTTGCTGCAGCGCGCCCAGGGAACGCTCCAAGGCGTTCGTGCGGTTGGCCACGCGCTGGCTCGTCTCGTGCTCGAGCCGGGCGAATTCGGCCTTTTGCTGCCGCAGGTGCTGAAGCGTCAGCCGCAATTCCGGAACAAGCGGCGCGAGGCCCCCGGCGATCGCGCCAAGATCGTCGATGGGCGCCTCCCCACGCCTGATTTCCGGAAGCAGGCGAACCAGCTTGCGAAGCGGTCGAACCCACTGCGTCCACAGGTGAAGTGCGACGTAGGCCCCGGAGAAGAGCACCGAGAACGCCGTCGCCCCCGCCTGCAGCCACGATTGCAGGTTCGCCGACGCATGTCGCGTGCGCTCCAGGACCAGCAGGATCACCATCACGTTGGCGGAGGTGATCCCCAACGCACGCCATAGCGGTGATCTTATGGGCGCACAAGCCGACACCGCGCCTGCCTCGCCGTCAGGCGAGCGAGTTCTATCGTCCGAAACCTCAATCACGCTTTTCTTATCGGCGGTCCTGCAAGCCCGGTTAAGCAGACGACACAAATGCGGCGACGTCCCAAACTACCCATCGCGCATAGCCGATACAGACGGAGGACACTGAAGGATTTCATGACGCCCAAAGAGTATGACCTGGTGATTATCGGATCGGGCCCCGCCGGGCAGAAGGCCGCCCTGTGCGCCGTCCACCTCGGCAAGCGCGTCGCGCTCATTGAGCGCGATGGTTCCATTGGCGGCGTCTGCATTCACACCGGCACCGTCCCCAGCAAAGCCATGCGCGAGGCGGTCCTGCACCTCACCGGCCTCCGCGAGCGATCGCTCTACGGCGACAGCTACGCCGTCAAAGAAAACATCACGATGGCCGACCTCCTTTATCGCTGCCATCACGTCGTGAAGAACGAGGTGGACGTCATTCGCGGGCAGATGACCCGCGCCGGCGTCAAGATGGTCTGGGGCGAGGCGACCTTTCTCGACCCCCATACCGTGCGCGTCACCCGCAATCAGGACACGATCGACCTGCGCGGCGAGTTCATGCTCGTCGCCGTCGGCACCGAACCAACGCGCCCATCTACCGTCCCCTTCACGCCCGGCCGCGTCATCGATAGCACCGGCCTGCTCGAGCTCAGAGAGCTTCCGCGCAGCATCATCATCGTGGGCGGTGGCGTCATCGGCGCGGAATATGCCTGCACGCTCGCCGCCGTCGGCGTTGATGTCACCCTCGTCGAAAGCCGCCCGCGCCTGCTCGAGTTCGTGGATGATGAAATCGCCGAATCGCTCCAGTTCCGCATGCGCGACATGAACGTTCGGCTGCGGCTTGGCGAGTCGGTCGCCGGCATCTGCGTCGTCGACCGCGGCGTGGAAGCCGCTCTTGCCAGCAACAAGCGCCTCTCCGCCGAAACGCTCCTCTACGCGATCGGACGCCAGGGTGCGACGGCGAAGCTGAATCTTCCTGCCGCCGGCCTCGAGGCAGATGGGCGCGGGCGCCTGAAGGTCAACGACTGCTTCCAGACCGATGTGCCCCACGTCTACGCCGCCGGCGATGTCATTGGCTTCCCCGCGCTGGCCGCAACCAGCATGGAACAAGGCCGCCTCGCCGCCAGCCACATGTTCCACCTGATCGCCGAGCCGGTGTCCCCGCTCTTCCCGTTCGGCATTTATACCATCCCCGAGATCAGCATGGTCGGCCAGACCGAGCAGGCGCTGACCGCCGCCGGCGTCCCCTACGCCGTCGGCATGGCGCGCTATCGCGAGACCGCCCGCGGCCAACTCGTCGCCGACCCCTACGGGATGTTAAAGCTGCTGTTCCACGCAGACAGTCGCCGATTGCTCGGCGTTCACGTCATCGGCACGGGCGCCACCGAGTTGATCCACATCGGCCAGGCCGTCATGGCAGCAAGGATGCCCATCGATTACTTCGTCGAATCCGTATTCAACTATCCCACCCTCGCAGAGTGCTACAAAGTCGCCGCCATGAACGGTCTCGATGCCATGCGCCTTCCCATCGACATCGCCAAAGCCGCGTGATCATCCTCCGCTGCTGCGGCTAGCGTCATCCCCCGCGCGCAAGTACGATCCGACCGCCAACTCGCGTTCTAGACGTTCCCGAAGGACATAACCACCCATGAGGCATTTTGATCTGGCGGTGATCGGCAGCGGGCCGGCGGGGCAGAAAGCGGCGATCCAGGCCACCAAGCTCGGCAAAACCGTCGTTCTGGTCGAACGCGGCAACGTTCTCGGCGGTGCCGCGATCAACACCGGCACCATCCCGTCCAAAGCGCTCCGCGAAGCAGTCATGCACCTCACCGGCGCCGCCAAGCGCGGGCTCTTCGGCGAGAGCTCGCGCATGAAGCAGAAGATCACCGTCGCCGACCTCATCTACGTCAGCCAGCAGGTCATCCATCACGAGTTGTCTCTGATCCGCGACCAGTTAGACCGCAACGGCGTGGAGATTGTCTGGGGCGCCGCCCGCTTCGAACAGGAAAATGTGCTGTACGTCGATCGCGCGGATGACTTCGAGGCGCTGAGCGCTAACTACTTTGTCATTGCCACCGGCACCCGCCCCGCCACGCCCGAAAGCGTCCCCTTCGACGACAAGACCGTCTTCACCAGCGACGGCCTGCTCAAGCTCGACCATCGGCCCAAGACGATGATCATCGTCGGCGGCGGCGTCATCGGTTGCGAATATGCCTGCATGATGGCAACCCTCGGCGTCAAGGTCACCCTCGTGGAGGGACGCCAGGAAGTCCTCGGCTTCCTCGACCACGAAATCGCCGAGGCGTTCCAATACCAAATGCGCCGAATGGGCATCACCCTCCGCCTCGGTGAAAAAGTCTCAAAGATCGAGCACATCGCGCCCGAACAGGTCATGGGCAACAGCGGCGCAGCCACCCTCGCACCCGCTCCCCCCGCGGCCACCCCCACCATCTCCAACGTCACCACCAACGGCAGCGCCCCCCTCGTCCAGGCCACGCTCGGCTCCGGCAAAAATCTGCGCGCCCAAACCCTCCTCTACGCCGTCGGTCGCCAGGGCACCACCGCCGCCCTCAAGCTCGACCGCGCCGGCCTCGTCGCCGACGATCGCGAGCGCCTCCAGGTCAACGAGCATTACCAAACCGCCGTCCCGCACATCTATGCCGCCGGCGACGTCATCGGCTTCCCCGCACTTGCCAGCACCGCGATGGAGCAGGGCCGATTGGCTGTATGTCACGCGTTCGGCGTCGTAACCCGATCGATCCCCGAGCTCTTCCCCTACGGCGTCTACGCCATCCCCGAAATCTCCATGGTCGGCAAAACCGAAGAGCAACTCACCGCCGCCGGCATCCCCTACGAAGCCGGCGTCGCCCAGTACAAAGAGCTCGCGCGCGGCCAATTGCTCGGCGATGACACCGGCCTGCTCAAGCTCCTGATTCACCAGGAAACCCACCAGATCCTTGGCGTCCACGCCATCGGCACCGGCGCCACCGAACTGATTCACATCGGCCAGGCCGTCATGGCCCTCGGCGGCAGCGTCGACTACTTCATCAATAACGTCTTCAACTTCCCCACCCTCGCCGAAGCCTACAAGGTCGCCGCCCACAATGGGCTCAACAAACTCCGACACGTCTAAACTCCGTCCAGGTTGTTTAGCCAGTGATCCGGGAACGGGGCGAGAGGTGGTCGACTATCTGGCGAGATTTCCATGCGTTTCCCCGGTGATCGTTCATAGCTCCAACGCCCAACAAGTGCCCGGGATGCTGCGTGTCTTGCGAGAGGCCCGGTGGGTGTGCTCCTCGGTGATGCCGTCAGACGATCTTCACTGGGTGGCCAAGGAGTGGCGGGAAGATATCGAGGTGTATCGAAGACGAGGCTTGCTCTTCTGGTAAACGAAGAAAGGCGGAAGCCCCCTCGGCTTCCGCCCCTCAATGTTTCGATCCGTAGTCGCGCCGCGCTCAGGCCACCTTCGACAATGCCGGTTCCGGCACGTTCTCAAGCTGCACCTCGCGCGGAAGCACTTTCCGGTACCCAAGCTGCCGGACGATCTCCAGGATCTCCGTCCACGTCGGGTAAAGGCGCTTGTTCACTTTCTTGTAGGTCTCGATCGCCTTGATGAACTCGAATTGCTCGACGTTCATTTCGCCCTCTTCGGCTTCGCGACGATCATCCGCGCGGCGGCGCCCAGGGCCGCGGCGGCGCTCCAGGCCCGTATCCACGCGCCGCTCCACGCCCGATCGGCGCTCCCCCCCGGTGTAGTTCGCATCTTCCGCTGACGTCTGCCGCCGCTCGAGCCCCGTGCGGCGATCGATCCGGCTCTGCCGCCGATCCGGCCCCTGCACGAACCGGCGCTCTCCCTCATCCGCGGCAACAGCGCCGCTCTTGCTCGACGCCGGGGTCACCGGCGTCAGTGCCAGGGCGGGCGCGGCAACCGGCTTGGCGGCCGGCTTAGCGGACGCCTTCGCGCCCCCGCTAGACTCACATCCGCAGCCGTGCGAACAGCTATCGATCTTAAGCTTCGCCGGCGCAGAAGCGCCGGCGGATGAACGGGTCGTGCTCGGCGAAGACTTGGAATCGTGCTGCATGAAGGTACACCTCTCTCCCTTCACCATCGGCGTTCACACCCCCCGGCTGAAGGAAGAGCACCACCACGACCCAGCCGAAGCACATGTTTTTATCGGTCCTCGCCAAGCGCGCCGTGCAGGGGTCGAACCTGCCACCTCCCGATTTGGAGTCGGGGATTCCTCCACCGAAGAACTTCCGGCGCGAATTCCAAATCAGCGTGGAAGGGATCGAACCTTCGACCTCGTGCTCCCAAGGCACGCGCTCTGCCAACTGCGCTACACGCTGAACTTCAACGCACCCACGGATGGATTCGAACCACCATCTGGGCGATTAACAGTCGCCAGCTCTACCGTTGAGCTACATGGGTACAGCAATGTTCACTGGGTGACGGTTGGACTCGAACCAACGACCCGCGGCTTATGAGGCCGCCGCTCTTCCGCTGAGCTACGCACCCGGCTTTACCGAAAGCCGCACGCTGGACTCGAACCAGCAACC
>JBBRIN010000027.1:0-13219 GCA_038221115.1 Tepidisphaerales bacterium | reverse complement strand
GCTCACCCATCATCGCTCGACGAAACGCCGCGTGCGAGGCCCGCTCGTCCTCGAGGACTGCCATGATCGCCTCGGCATGAGCCCGCGCCGCCCCGCCGCCGCGCGCCAGTTCAGCCGCTCCCAAATCAGGAAGCACTTCCTCCAACGTGTACTACGCCGCCGCCCGAATTCCCGCCGCCACGAGGAACGTCATGAGGCTCGGCCGTCGCCGATCCAGACAAGCGCCGAGAAACAGCATCTCCCGCACCCGAAGCAGCGCCGTCACCTGGTCTCCGCGAGCACAAGCATCGAGCGCCGACAGTTCCAACGTATTCGCCAGGACCCGCCAGTCGCTGAGGCCGGGGAGCATCGCGTCGATCGCCGGACGGCCCCCCCACGGTACCTCGGGCCACACAAACTGCGGCTTCTCCATTGCCGCATCCATCAGCGGCAGCGCCGCGGCTTTCTCCGTCAGAAACGCCGCCACCGCCGCACGCTCCCCGCCCAGAAACGGCAGCACAAACCCCTGCATGTGTCCGACCGTCTCATCCGCATTGCTCTGCGGGTGTACCGCCGCGAGCGCCGCCTGCACCTCGACCGCGGCATTCTGATCATCCGGGATCGGCGGCTCGATCCAGTCGTCGATCTTCACTGGCTCCCCCGCCGCACGATAGGCCGCCACCAGCTTGTCCAGCCGCCCGCGCGACTCCGCGCTCCACAGCGCATGTACAATGAACAGCAATACGATGAGCGAGAGAAAGGTCCACCCCACGCGCCTTTTCCAACGGCCACGAGGAACGCCCGCTTCGGTTTCGGTCATGCCTGTTACGTTACCGCTTCTCCGTCATCGGGCCAACTCGACATCTCGGGGAGGGACATGGCGGGGTGCGCGACACGATCGGCGGATTCAGGTGGCATGGGCTACCAGCCCATGTTCGATCCGTACTCGGATCGAATCGGCCCGAGCGGAGTGATCTTCCGCGCCGTTGAATCGAAGATCGCTTCGCTCTGGCTTTCTTGGCCGGAGTACCGGCCAATGTTGCGGAATACCGCAACTCATGGGCGAGACGCCCCTGCCACGGAATGCCGCCGATTTCGTCACGCATCTGACATAGCAACGAGTGAGCCGGGTCAGTCGCGCAGGTCTTCGGTAATTGTCGCGGGATCGCGCGGTTGACGGGTCAGATGCATCACCGCGTCCAGCGAGGCCCAGCGGCCCTGCTTCGGACTCAGACCGGATGTCTTGGGATTCTCGCTGCCGCCGTCGTCAATCATGTTTTCGTCGAGGCTGTAGAGGATGGGATCGATCGCGCGTTGCAGATATTTCAGGGCGGCTCCATCGGAGGCGAACGGGTCGACTAGCGGTGCGGTCAGATACGTGGGCACGAGCTGCGCGAGCGTCGGGGGACGTTCGCCGTAGTGATCCACGGCGTATAGCCGCAGCGCAAGCGCGGTTGCAGCGAGACGGCCATCGGTAATGGCGCGGTATTGGGTGAGGATCGCGCGATCGTAGGACGCGCCAAGGAGCTGCGCGAAGTCGTGGATGTCGCCCTTTTGTGCCAGTTCGTTCCATTGCGCGGTGGCGGCGTCGATGAGTGCCTTGGCGGCGGGCCAAGTGGGGGCATCTCCGGCCGCGAGGCATTGGGTTGCGCGATCCAGGCAGAGACGCGCATCGTTGAAAATCAGCGGGCGGGCGAGATACCCGCCACCGGGACTGGATGACACCGCGCTCATGACGCTGGCGCCCCTGGCCCCGGCAGTACCGGAGATGCCGGCCAGGGTGAGCTTTCCATTGGCGAGGCACTGCGCGGTGTCGATGATGAACACGCGCTCGGCCAGTAGCGCGCCGTGCAAACCGCGTTGAAGCGATGGTTCATCGGACTGGAGCTCGGCGATGAGCTTCATGGCCTTTTGCCATACCGCGGGGTCGTTCGCGCGCAGGTCTGGGGTGATCTGCTCGATCGCGGCGCAGGCTAAGGCACGTATTCCCACGGCGACCAGATGGCGCACGAGCGTTGGCGCCATCTGGTCGATGGCGCGGGACTGGAAGAGGAGTTCGTGGACGTGCTCGAGGGCTTGGGCGTCGTCGCCGCGGAGGTGGGCGTGGATGGCCGCTCCGGCCAGGAGGTTGGCGAGGGCGCGCTGGGAGGAAAGGTCCGGGAGCAACGTTGAGATCGTGGGGCTGCGCAGGCGGATCTTCCAATCGTTGGCTGTTTTTGTCGCGGCCACGGCGACGCGGTCGAGCTCCGGCGCGTGGTGGGCAATGGTCGCGTCGACCGCGGCGCGTTCTTTCTTCGACCATGGCAGGGTGAAGCCTACGTCGCTGAAGGGTTTGTAGGGTTGGGTCGAAGCAGAGATCGCGGCGGCGGCGGTGCGCAGGTCGATGACGGCGTTGTCGGCGTCGGACACGGCCGGTTGCTCCAGATCTTCACCGCGGGTGGGCTGGCCTGCCCTGGCGTAGGTGGCCACCTGCGCGCGGAAGGCGACTGCGGCGCGGGAGGACCACCACGCATGCACGGTCAGCGCCGAGAGGAGAAGCAGGATGATGGTGCCGAGCGCGCGGAGAGCCCAGCGCGGCTTTTTGGTGGCGTGGGGAACGGAATCGGACATTCAGGAACCTCCAAAAGGGGGCAGAACATAGACGGAGCGGAGGGGACGGGCGTTCAGATTCTCTGGGTGTAACGCTTCAGCATGACAATTCTCTTCGATCTTGCGGCCCACCACATTCGAGCGTTACACCCCGTTCGCCCGGGGGCTTGGCCCACGGTTGCCATGCGCGCCGCTGCCGTATAGGCTTGCGCGTTCGCTTTGGAAACGCCGGCAAGAGTCGGGAAGGACGCATTCGATGAGCATCTTGGTCGACAAAAGCACCCGGGTCATCTGCCAGGGCATCACCGGGGAGGCGGGGGCATTCCACACCAGGAATTGCCTTGAATATGGGACAAAAATGGTGGGCGGCGTCACTCCCGGCAAGGGCGGGAGGCGCGATGCGAATGACCTTCCGATTTTCGATACGGTCGAACAGGCGGTGGAGGAGACCGGCGCGAACGCGACGATGATTTTTGTTCCGCCGCCGTTTGCGGCGGACGCGATCATGGAGGCTGCGGATGGCGGGATTGGGGTGATCGTCGCGATCACGGAGGGGATTCCGGTGCTCGACATGATCAAGGTAAAGGCGTTTTTGAAGGACCGTCCGCAGAACGTTCTGATCGGGCCGAACTGTCCGGGCGTCATCACGCCGGGCGAGTGCAAGATCGGGATCATGCCGGGCTATATCCACACGCCGGCGCATGAATCGAAATCGGGCAAGCGCGTCGGGATCATCTCGCGCTCGGGCACGTTGACTTACGAGGCGGTCTGGCAGTGCTCGACGCGCGGGATCGGCCAGACCACCTGCGTCGGCATTGGCGGCGATCCGATCAAGGGCATCAACTTCATTGAGACGCTGGAAATGTTCAACCAAGACGCCGACACGGACGCGGTCATTATGATCGGCGAGATCGGCGGGGCGGACGAAACCAATGCGGGGGACTACATCAAGAAGATTGTAAAGAAGCCGGTGGTGGCGTTTATCGCGGGGCGGACCGCGCCGCCGGGGCGGCGCATGGGGCACGCGGGGGCGATCATTTCGGGCGGGGAGGATACGGCGGAATCGAAGATCAATTCGCTGAAGGCCAACGGCATTACTGTTGCGGAGAGTCCGGCGACGATGGGAGAGACGATGGCGAACGTGCTGGGGATCAAGGGGTGAAGTCGACGAAGGCAGTTCCAAACCGCAAATCACCCCACTCCCGTCGATATCCGCTGTTTTTCGAACAGAAGCTCCGCGCTGCGGAGCGTGTTCTTGAGGAGCATCGCGACGGTCATCGGGCCGACGCCGCCGGGGACCGGCGAGAGATAGGCGGCCTTTTGGCTGACGCCCTCGAATTGCACGTCGCCCACCGTGCGTTTCGATCCATCGGGCATGGTCACGCGATTGATGCCGACGTCGATCACCGTCGCGCCGTCTTTGACGTGTTCGCCGCCGATCAGTGCCGGCTTGCCGACGGCGACCACCAGAATTTCGGCGCGCGTGGTGTGCGCGATCAGGTCCTTGGTGGCGATGTGGCAGAGGGTGATGGTGGCCATCTGCTCGGCGAGGAGCAGGGCGATGGGTTTGCCGGCGATTTCGCTGGCCCCGACGATGACGGCCTCTGCGCCGCGAATGGGCATGCCGGTTGATTTGATGAGTTCGAGGACGGCAAGCGCGGTGCAGGGGGCGATGAGGGTGTGGCCATAGACGACGTAGCCGATGTTGGCGGGGGAGACGCCCTCGACGTCCTTTATGGGGTCGATCGCGTGCTCGAGGACGGTTGCATCGAGGTGTTTGGGGAGCGGGAGGTGGAGCATGATGCCGGTAACGGATGCGTCGGCGTTCAGCCGCTCGATGTGGGCGCGGACGTGCTCCATGGTGGCATCGGCGGGGAGCTTGACCAGGTGGTATTCGATGCCGACGGCGCGGCTGGTTTTGGCCTGATTTTCGGCGTAGACCTCGGCGGCGGGAGTTGAACCGACGATGACGGCGGTGAGTTGAACGGCGCGGCCAAGGGCGCGCAGCTCGGCGACTCGGTGGCGGACGGCCTCCCGGACTTGGACGGCCTGAGCGGCACCGTCGATGATCGTTGCGGGCATTGGCCGGATTATAGGGGCGAAGGGGGTAGGAGCTAGGAGCTAGGAGCTACGAGTTAGGAGTAGGAGACAGGAGCATGGCGCCGGAAGCGACAGGGCGGGAGCACAGGTCGCGGATTTTCTCCTATCTCCCAGCTCCTATCTCCTCGACCTCCTTGTCCCCCGCGGCTTATCATCGAGCCATGAAGATTTACACGCGCACGGGCGACGATGGCACGACCGGCTTGTTTGGCGGCGGGCGGGTGGGCAAGAGCGATCCGCGGCTGGAGTGTTACGGCACGGTTGACGAGCTGAATGCCATGCTCGGGATGGCTGCGGTGGCGACGCCGGAGGAATTGGCGGGCAAGCTGCGGCAGGTGCAGAACGAGTTGTTCGTCATTGGGGCGCACCTGGCGACTCCCGAGGCCGGGCGGGCGCAGTCGCTGCCGGCATTGGAAGAATCGGCGATCGGACGGATGGAGATGGAGATCGACGATGCCGAGGCGGAACTGCCGCCCCTGAAGGAGTTTATCCTGCCGGGAGGGTCGGAGGCGGCGGCGCGATTGCATGTGGCCCGGACCATCTGCCGGCGCGCCGAGCGGCTGGTGGTGGAGTTCTCCTTGGATCGGCCGGTGCCGGGGGTGCTGATCACGTATCTGAATCGCTTGAGCGATTGGCTGTTCGTGCAGGCACGTTGGGTGAATCGAAATGCGGGGGTGGCCGATATTCCCTGGGAGAAGTAGGCTTGCTGCTCAGCGTGAAGGACCGATCGCGTGGTCGAATACGATTCCAACCCAAACCCCGACGGCATGGACCCGCGCACCGCGGGAACGATCATGTTCATCGTTGCGGTGCTGGGGATGGGTCTGATGATCGGCGGCCTGATGTTGGACAAGAAGTCACCGGACCCGATGTACGACGCGTTTGATTCGAGCCATCACACGTCGTCGAAGCTGCTGATGACGCCGGACATGTGGAAGGACCGGCGGCGGCAGATGGAGGAGGACGCGGAGGAGGCGATGCCGCTGGCGCCAGCGCCGGAGCCGCGGAAGCGAAGAGAAGTGGAAGTGCCCAAGCCTAAAGCTAAGCCGACGACGCAAGCCTTTTAGGATTACGATCGAGCCATCGCGGGTCTCGTGGCAATTCCGCGTAATCGCGTAATCCGGACGGCATGCGTCCACCTTGCCTCCCCCCTACCGCTTCCTTACGATGTTCCGCTTTCCCATGGGTCGTCAGGACCGGTCGTTTTCAATCTCGAAGGGACATCAGCGATGCGCATTCTCGTGGCGGATAAGTTGGCGAAGGAAGGGCTCGATTACCTGAAGGAGTCGGGGTACGCGTTTGACGAGAAGGTGGGGCTGAAGGAAGACGAGCTGGCGGCGATCGCGGGGGATTACGATGCGATGATCGTGCGATCCGGGGCGAAGGTGACGGCCAAGGTGATGGCGAATCCGGGGAAGCTCAAGGCGATCGCGCGGGCGGGCGTGGGCGTGGACAATATTCATCTGGAGACGGCGACGTCGAAGGGGATTCTTGTCCTGAACACGGCGGCGGCGTCGACGCTGTCCACCGCGGAGCATGCGCTGGCGCTGATGATGAGCCTGGCGAGAAAGATTCCGGCGGCGGATGCACACGTGAAGGCGGCGCTGCCGAAGTGGGAGAAGAACAAGTACCAGGGAACGCAACTGGCAGGGAAGACACTGGGCGTCGTGGGGCTGGGGCGGATTGGGCAGACGGTGGCGACGCGGGCGCTGGCGTTTGAGATGAACGTGGTGGGGTACGATCCGTTCTATTCGGCGCCGACTGCGCTCGAGGGGCGCGTGAAGATGGTGCGGGATTTTGATGAGTTTCTCGGGCAGATCGACGTGATCACGTTTCACGTGCCGGGCGGCGAGGGGACCAAGCACCTGCTGAATCGCGAGCGGCTGTTCAACAAGTGCCGGCCGAACCTGCTGGTGGTGAACGATGCGCGGGGCGAGGTGGTGGATGAGTTTGCGCTGGCGGAGGCGCTGAAGGCCAAGAAGATTGCCGGGGCGGCGATCGATGTGTTTGAGAAAGAGCCGCCGAAGCAGGACCACCCGTTGTTTGCGTGCGAGAACGTCGTGCTGACGCCGCACCTTGGGGCGCAGACGGACGAGGCGCAGACGGCGGTGTCGGTCGAGGCATGCAAGGCGATCGTCGCGTACCTCAAGAGCGGCGAGATTCGCGGCGCGGTGAACGCCGGCGGGTTGAAGCTGGATCTGCCGACGGACGAGGCGCCGTTTGCGGAGCTGGCGCGGCGGATTGGGGCGGTGCTGGCCGGGTTTACCGACAGCGGGCATAAGACGATCACGCTGCGGGTGAGCGGGCCTCGCGCGCAGAAGCTGATGCCGACGCTGCTTCGGCTGGCGGCGGTGGAATTGCTCAAGCCGCATCTGGGCGAGGGTGGCGTGAACCTGATCAACGTCGAGCACTTGGCACGGAGCCGTGGGATTAACCTGGTGAGCGTGCCGGAGGCCCAGCCGCCGGCCGGGCTGGTGGGCGACATCGTGGGCGTGCGCGTCGACGGGGCGGATGGCGAGACGCATCGAATTCTCGGGACGGTGTATGCGGATGGGTTGCCGCGCGTGCTGCGAATCGACGGGTTCGCGATGGACATGATCCCGGAGGGGCAGATGGTGCTGATCGTGAATCAGGACCAGCCGGGGGTGATCGGCACCGTGGGCACGAGCTTCGGCAACGCCGGCGTGAACATTGCCGACATGGTGATCAGCCGCGAGGTGGACAAGGAGGGGAAGGCGCACGCGCTGATGGTGCTGAAGACGGATAGCGCGCCGCCGGCGGAGTTGGTGGAGAAGTTGCGGGCGGTGCCGAACATCAAGCGCGTGAAGACGATGACGCTGCCGAAGCGGTGATTGTCCCATGACCAGTGCGCACTGGATGCTCGTCTCGCTGTTGCCAATAGCTTATGTCGCGGGGGCGGTTCCGTTTGGTCTGCTGGTGGGGCTCGCCAATGGGATTGATCCGCGCAAGGCGGGGAGCGGGAACATCGGGGCGACCAACGTGGCCCGCCTGCTCGGCAAGAAGTTCTTCTTCATCGTGTTCACACTGGATCTGTTGAAGGGGCTGTTGCCGATGCTGGCGGCGGCGATGATCGTTCGGCGGCTGGAAGGACCGCCGAATTGGATGGCGTACCTGCTTTGGATTCTGGTGGGTTTCGCGGCGATCCTCGGGCACATGTTCAGTTGCTTCATCGGGTTTAAGGGAGGCAAGGGGGTGTCGACGAGCTGCGGCGTGGTACTGGGGCTGTTCCCTTATTTCACGTGGCCGGGGCTGGTGGCGGTGGCGGCGTGGATTCCGCTGTTCGCGAAGACTCGGATCATCAGCCTGGCGTCTATTGTGGCGGCGGCGGTGTTTCCGCTGTCTTACATTGCGATTGGGCTGGCGATGGGGTGGCCGCTCCTGGGGCAACAGTGGCCATTGCTGGTATTTGCGGTGTTAGTGGCGGGAATGATCGCGTATCGGCACCGCGGAAACATCGCACGGCTGCGCGCGGGTACGGAGCCCTCATTCGCGAGGAAAACAGCCGTGGATCAGAAGGTTTAAGGGGTGGCCTAATCTTCGTTTGGGAGTGGAGGAGCTTCGGGAGAGGGGGCTTCGATTTCTTCGTCGTCAACGGCGGGGACTTGATACTTGCCATCGAGCCAACGACCGAGGTCGATCAGCTTGCAGCGCTCACTACAGAAGGGGAACGGGGAGCCGGCGGCGGCGACGTTGGCGTCGTCGATGGGTTTTTTGCAGATGGGGCAACGGGCTGGCATTGAAGTCTGATGCGGCTGGCGGTTGAGCTAACGCGGGGCTTACTTCTTAGCGGATTTTGAGGGCTTCGGTTCAGTTTTTGCCGGTTTGGGTTCGGCGGCGGGCGTGGATTCACCTTTGGACTCGGCTTTGGTTTCGGTCTTCGGTTCCGACTTAGTTTCGGGTTTGCCGTCCGATTTGGCGTCGGATTTGGATTCGGACTTGTCGGATTTCTCCCCGCCACCGTTGTCGGCTTTGGCTTTTTCGGCATAGCCCGCCTCGCGGTAGTCGGTGATGTAGAAGCCGCTGCCCTTGAAGATCATTCCCGCGCCGGCGCTGATGAGGCGGCGGACCTTGGACTTGCCGCACTTGGGGCATTTCTTGGTGGGCTTGGAGGTGATGGATTGGAATTCTTCAAACTCGTTGCCACAGGCGTCGCATTTGTACTCGTAGGTGGGCATGGATCAGTATGCAGTAGGCAGTATGCAGTAGACAGTGGGCAGATTCGGTGTCTGCCAACTGCATACTGCCTACTGCCTACCGTCCTTTGCTAACGGCGACCTGTGCGGGGCGGAGGGTTCGGCCGTGGAGGGCGTAGCCCTTCTGCAGAAGCTGGGTCACGTGGTTTTCAGGGTATTGGTCGGTAGGCTGCTGCATTAACGCCTGCATGGTGTTCGGGTCAAATGAGTCGCCGGCCTTGGGAGCAAGGGGCTGGACGGATTGCTGGCCGAGGACGGAGAGCCACTGGTCGTGGACGATCTGCATGCCCTTGAGGAGCGATTGAACGTCGCTCTTGGCCGGATCGACGGCCAGGGCGCGCTCGAAGTTGTCGATGACGGGGAGGAGCGATTTGATGAGCGAGCTGTTGGCGAACTGGACGGCCTGTTCCTTGTCGGCGTCGAGGCGCTTGCGGGCGTTCTGGAACTCGGCCTGGGCGCGGGCCAGCTTCTGGTAGAGGTCATTGCGCTCGGACTGGAGCTGGATGAACTCGTTGCCGTCGGCGTCGTCGGCGGCGGCTTCCTCGGCGGAGACGGCCTGGTCGTCGTCGATGTCATCGAACGGTGGGTTGATATCTTCACTCATGGCGTTCTCGATTGGTGAGGAGCTTGGGTCAAAGGATGGCTCCGGAGCTATTTGCTGCTACGCGTCTTTTTTGAACACTTCCTTGAGCTTGTCGACGAAGCCTTTGCGCTGGGGCATCACCGAATGGTCTTCGGTGGCGGCATATTCCCGCAATAACTGTTCCTGTTTTTTGTTCAGTTTTTTCGGCACCTCGATCAGCACTTGAACGAGCTCATCGCCGTTGCGGTAGGTGCGGATGTCGGGCAGGCCCTTTCCCTTGAGCTTGAAGACTTCGCCGTGCTGGGTGCCGGCGGGGATATCGAGCTCATGCGGTCCGGCGAGCGTGGGGACGTCCATCATTGAGCCGAGCGCGGCCTGGCTGAAGGAGATGGGGATCTGGCAGACGAGGTCATTGTTGTGGCGGCTGAAGAAGGGGTGCTGCTTAATGGCGATGTAGACGTGGAGGTCGCCGGGGGGAGCGCCGTTTTCACCGGGTTCGCCCTCGCCGGGGACGCGCATGGCCTGGCCCTCATGGATGCCGGCGGGAACTTTGACGGTGACGACGCGCTTGCGGAGTTGGCGCCCGTTGCCGCCGCAGGAGGGGCAGTGTTCGCGTACGACGCTGCCACGGCCGCGGCAGTTGGGGCAGGTGGTGACCATGCGGAACATGCCGCCGAAGCCCTGTTGGGCAACGCGTCCCTGTCCGCCGCACTGGACGCAGACCACTGGCGGGACGCCGGGCTTGGCGCCGCTGCCCTTGCAGGTTTCGCAGAGGTCTTGCTTTTCGAACTCGATGGTTTTTTCGACGCCGGTCGCGACCTCGTCGAGGGTTAGTTCGACCTGTGTTTCGAGGTCGAACCCGCGTGCGTTGGCTTGTCGTGCGCCGCCGCCGCCGGCGCGTCGGCCGCCGCTGAAGGCGCCGCCGAAGATGTCGTCGAACATCGAGAAGATGTCCGTGACGTCCATGTGGGAGAAGTCGTGCTGTCCGCTGACGCCGCCGTGGCCGAACTGGTCGTAGCGGCGGCGTTTCTCCGGGTCGGACAGAACTTCGTATGCTTCGGCGCACTCCTTGAACTTCAGCTCGGCCTCGGTCTTGTCGCCGTCGGCGCGGTCGGGGTGGTACTTCATCGCCAGACGGCGATAGGAGCGCTTGATCTCCTCGCCGTCGGCGGTCTTGGTGACGCTGAGGACTTCGTAATAGTCTCGTTTGACGGTAGCCAAGACTGTTTCTTCCTCAAACGTCACTGGGCTTCAAGCCCGTCCGTCGGGCAATCTTTGCCATCATGGCGGGCCCGATTTCGACACCGTCATGATAAGCGAACACGTAATCCGGCCACCCGGGTCACGCGAGGACACGGTGGGACCCACCACTTTCGCGTTTGAGCGACCAGGCGACCCGGAGCAAAGCCGACAGGACACGCCTCGCCTTGCAGGATGGCCATGCGCTCACGGAGCCATCAGAAAGACGCTATCGAGCATCGGGAGTTCTTCGCCGTGCTCGAGTCGATCGGCCATCACGCGAAGCGCCAATGCCTCCGCTCGCATGACCGCCTCTTGGCGCGTCGCGCCGTAGGCCATGACCCCGGAGAGGTCGACGACTTCGGCAATCCACCTGCCGTCTTCTTCCCGATCGAGCTCGATATTGAACTTCATTGTTTGAACTCCGAACGGGCAAACGCACGAAGACACGAAGAGTCAACATCTATCTTCGTGTCTTCGTGCGTCCGGCGTTGACATTTTAGGCGTCAGACGACGGCGCCGCTGACCAAATTCGCGTCCTTGTCCTTGAGTTCTGTAATCAAGACCTCGGTGGTCAGGGCCAGCCCGCTGACGCTGGCGGCGTTGAGGAGGGCGGTCTTGGCGACCTTGGTGGGGTCGATAATGCCGGCCTTGATCATGTCGACGTACTCGTCGGTGGCGGCGTTGTAGCCGTAGTTGGGGTTCTTGTTTTCGAGGATCTGGGCGACGACGACCTCGCCGTCTTCGCCGGCGTTGTCGGCGATCTGGCGGGCGGGGGAGCGGAGGGCTTCGGCGACGATGTCGAAGCCGAGCTTCTCGTCACCCTTGGCCTGGCGCTTGGCATTTTCGACCGCTTCGATGGCTCGCAGGAACGCGACGCCGCCGCCGGGGACGATGCCTTCTTCGGCAGCGGCCTTGGTGGCGTGGAGGGCGTCGTCGATCAGGTCCTTGCGCTCCTTCATTTCGGTTTCGGTGGCCGCGCCGGCCTTGATCACGGCGACGCCGCCGGTGATCTTGGCGAGGCGCTCCTGGAGCTTTTCGCGGTCGTAGTCGCTGGTGGTCTTTTCGATCTGGCTGCGGATTTGGTCGGTGCGGGACTGGATGTCCTTTTTGGCGCCGCCGCCCTCGACGAGGAGGGTGCTGTCCTTGCCGACGGTAATGCGCTTGGCCTTGCCGAGGTCTTCGAGCTCGACATTTTCGAGCTTGAGGCCGAGGTCTTCGGAGATGAACTTGCCGCCGGTGAGAGTGGCGATGTCGCCCATCATGGCCTTGCGGCGGTCGCCGAAGCCGGGGGCTTTGACGGCGCAGACGTTGAGTACGCCGCGCAGTTTGTTGACGACCAGGGCGGCGAGCGCCTCGGCCTCGACGTCCTCGGCGATGATCAGAAGGGGCTGACCGCCGGTGACGATTTTGTTGAGGAGGGGGAGGAGTTCGGTGAGATTGCTGATCTTCTTTTCGTGAATCAGAATCACCGCGTCATCGAGGACGGCCTCGAGGGTGGTGGGGTTGGTCATGAAGTAGGGCGAGAGATAGCCTTTGTCGAAGGCCATGCCCTCGGTGTACTCGAGGGTGGACTCGGTGCTTTTGCCCTCATCGACGGTGATGACGCCTTCCTTGCCGACTTTTTCCATGGCGTCGGCCATGAGGTCGCCGATCTTTTCATCGCCGTTGGCGCTGATGGTGGCGACGCGCTTGTAGTCTTCGCGGCCTTTCACCTTTTTGGACATCTGGGTGATGGCCTCGGCGGCGACCTCGGCGGCCTTGGTGATGCCGCGCTGGATTTGGATGGGGTTGACGCCGGTGGTGACGGCGCGGAGGCCTTCCTTGAAGATGGCTTCGGCGAGGACGGTGGCGGTGGTGGTGCCGTCACCGGCGACATCGCCGGTCTTGGAGGCGACCATGTTCACGAGCTTGGCGCCCATGTTCTGGAAGGGTTGGGCGAGCTCGATCTCCTTGGAGACGGTGACGCCGTCCTTGGTGATGCGCGGCGAGCCGAAGGATTTCTGCAGCACGACGTTGCGGCCGCGCGGCCCGAGGGTGGCCTTGACGGCGCGGGCAAGCTGCGAGAGGCCGGCGAAGATTTCCTGCCGGGCCTCGTTTTCGTAGACCATTTGTTTGGTTGCCATTGCGGTTGTCCTTTGTCATTGGTCCTTTGTCCTTCGTCATCGCTCGGTCCTCGCAAGCGCGCTTGCAAATGACCAAGGACCAAGGACAAATGACAGTTTTGCTTTTCGATCAGTTATTCCAGCACGCCGAGGATGTCGGATTCGCGGAGGATGACGAGCTTCTCGCCATTCACCTCGACGTCGGTGCCGCTGTATTTGCCGTAGTAGATCATGTCGTTGACCTTGACGGAGAGGGTCATGGCCTTGCCCTTGTCGTCGAGCTTGCCGGGGCCGGCGGCGACGACCTTGCCCTTGGTGGGCTTTTCCTTGGCCGAGTCGGGCAGCAGGATGCCGCTGGCGGTCTTGGTTTCGGCTTCGGCTTGTTTGACGATGACGCGGTCTTGGAGGGG
>JBBRIN010000026.1:0-13430 GCA_038221115.1 Tepidisphaerales bacterium | reverse complement strand
GTACAACTTCAGCAGCCGCTTGCGTTGGCCGCCGACGAGGACAATACTGCCATCCATGGCTCGGCTCCCAAGGGTGTTGTGTTACGCAACCAACCACCTTGGCCCGAGCCACTTTCTGTTTCAAGGGGAGCTATTTAGGCCAATACGCGGGAAATACGCGAGTCAACGAACTCATGGTGCGAAGCAGTTTGCTCGCGGCGAGCGGCGTCATAACCGGCTGGCTGCTCGCCGGCTTTCCACTTGCGTGGATTGGCCTCACCTTCGGCGTTATTGCTGCCCTCTGGTGGTTACTTCGCCGTCGCACGTGGCAGAAATGCACGGCGACGCACGTTGTTTTGGGGGCCTTGCTTCTCGCCAACTTCAAGCGGCGCTACCAGGCGAGTGGGAACGAATTAGAGATCTCCCTGCTCGAAAAGGTGGAACAAAACACCACCAAATTCGCGAAGAACTACGAGTCCTGGGTTGGTCAACCTCTCGCAAGGCGCGTCGGGTGACGCAGCAACCCAAGCGACATCTTCCTCGACGCCTTCTGCGGCTGCGGCACCGCGCTGGTCGCGGCGCAGAACCATGCCCGCCAGTGGATTGGCATCGACATTTCCCCCACCGCCTGCCGGGTGATGGCCAAGCGGCTGCGCGATGTCTGCAAGATGAACGAGAGCGAGCCGCGCTGGCTGAGCCGCCTGACCGATGCGTTCGTGGTCCGCGATCTGCCGTGGTCGATCGAGAAGCTGCGCGCCCTCCCGCACTTCGAGTTCGAAAACTGGGCGGTCATCGCGCTCGGCGGCGCGGTTGGAAATGACATCGTATTGGTGCCCGTCCCGGAGCCGACGACATTCGCCGCTTTCGCGCTGGCAGGCGTTGCCATGCTTGGACGGCGACGGAGGGCCAAGCGCGGATGCGGCTAGCGAATCTGGGTCGCCGCTCATGCCATCGGCCTCAGCCCCCCAACTCGATCACTTCACGTGCGTGGCCGCCCACTCCACGAGCGTGCGCACGCCCCACCCCGTCGCTCCCTTTTCGTAATACGGCAAGTCCTTGTCAGTGTCGGCGACGCCGGCGATATCCAGATGGGCCCACGGGACCGAATCGTCGCGCGGAATAAAGTGGCTGAGGAACGCAGCGCCCTGCAGTGGCGAGCCCTCACGCCCGCCGCTGTTGACGATGTCGGCGTGGTGCGACTTGATGTAATCGCGGTGGTCGTCGTTGAGGGGGAGTCGCCAGAATTTTTCGCAGGTGAAGTCGCTGGCGCGCTGGAGGTCGGCGACGAGGCGGTCGTTGTTGGACATGATGCCGGCCATCGTCGATCCGAGGGCGACGATGACGCCGCCGGTGAGGGTGGCCAGATCGACGACGGCGCGGGGGGAGTATTGCTCGACGCCCCAGGCGAGGGCGTCGCCAAGGACGAGCCGGCCTTCGGCGTCGGTGTTGGTGACTTCGACGGTGACGCCGTTGTACATGCGGAGAACGTCGCCGGGACGGTAGGCTTTGGCGCCGAGGGTGTTTTCGGCGCTGGAGAGGATGCCGACGATGGGCACGTCGAGCTTGAGCTTCGCGGCGGCGTACATCGTTCCGAGGACGGCCATCGCGCCGCACTTGTCGTAGATCATTTTTCCCATCTTGTCGGCGGGCTTGATGGAGACGCCGCCGGTGTCGAAGGTGATGGCTTTGCCGACGATGAGAAGAGGGTTCAGGGTTCGGGGTTCAGGGTTCAGCAAAGAGGTCTTGGCCTTGTTGCCCTTTGCTGAACCCCGAACCCTGAACCCTGAAACCTTGTGCTCCAGGACGATCAAGCGCGGCGGCGTGGCGCTGGCGCTGCCGACGGCGAGGATGCCGTTCATGCCGAGCTTGGCGAGTTGTTTTTCGTCGAGGATGCGGCAGGTGAGGCCGACCTGGCGGGCCATGTCTTGCACGATTTTGGCGAGGGAGGGCGGGTTGACGACGTTGCCGGGGCGGGAGGCGATGGTGCGGGCGAAGTTCTGGCCGTCGGCGATGGCGCGGGCTCGGGCGATGGCGGGCTTGAGCGAGGCGGAATTGTCGGCGATGAGTGTGAGGGTGACGGGGCCGGGCTTGGGCTCATCGTCCTTCTTGGCGCTGGCGGCGCCCTTCATTTCGTCGAAGTGAAAGCTGGCGAGGAGGAAGCCGGTGGCGAGGGCTTCGGCGGCGGTTTCGGGGGGGATCGTGGGGAGTCGGGGGACGACGATTGCGATGGAGGACTGGCGGTGCTTGCGGCAGGCCTTGGCGATGGCGCCGGCGGCTTGGCGGAGAGTCTCGGGGGTGATCTTTTCGGGTTTGCCGAGGCCGGAAAGGTAGAGGCGGCGGTAGTTGCTTTTTTTGGAGCCAGTGGCGGCGTGGAGGATATCGAAGTGGATTTCGCGCGGTTTGCCCCTGAAGACGCCGCTGGCGAGGAGGCGGGAGACGGATTGCTGCTCGTCTTGCGAGAGGAGGTGTGCGGAGGTAGCCGCGTCCTTGGCACCTTCGGAGACGAGGACGGCGATAGTTTTCCCTGGAGACGTGCTGCTGAGATTGATCGTGACATCGGTGCTGGTGGGGAGCATTCTTTTGTCCTTCCGGTTCGGGGAGGCAAGTATAGGGATGGGGGCGGGAGAGGCTAGCTTCGGGGAGAAATCCAAAATCCAAAATTCAAAATCCAAAGAAATGGCGAATGGGGAAACACCGAAAGGGCGGCGGCGACGTGGGATTCGGGCTCATTTGCGCGCGGAGGCGATTTGGCGGTAGAGGAGGCCGGCGGAGAAGGCGGCGCCGAAGCCGTTGTCGATGTTGACGACGCTGACGTTGGCGGCGCAGCTGTTGAGCATGCCTAAGAGTGCGGCGAGGCCGTTGAAGCTGGCGCCGTAGCCGACGGAGGTTGGGACGGCGTAGACGGGGCAGGCGACGAGCCCGCCGACGACGCTGGGGAGGGCGCCTTCCATTCCAGCGGCGACGATGACGGCGCAGGCGGATTGGAGGCTGTCGAGATGGGCGAGAAGGCGGTGAAGGCCGGAGACCCCGACATCGGTGATGCGCGTCACGGGGACGCGCATGGAGCGGAGGGTGAGGGCGGCTTCTTCAGCGACGAACTGATCGGCGGTGCCGGCGGAGACGAGGACGACGTGAGGCATTCCAGGGGCGGGGTCGGTCGGAGGTGGCGGGTTCATCAGGGCGGCGCGGCCGAGGTCGGAGATGAGCGCCGCTGGAAAGGCGGCGCGAATGGCTGCCAGTTGGTCGGGGATGGCACGGGTGGCGAGGACGGGGTTGTTCTCTGACGTGGCGAGTCGCTTAGCGATTTCCGTCACTTGTGAGGGAGTCTTGCCGGGGCAAAAGATGACTTCGGGGTGGCCGCAGCGGAGGGCGCGGTGGTGATCGACGGTTGCGTAACTGAGTTGCTCGAAGGGGAGCTTGCGCAGACGGGCGAGGGCGTCTTCGATCGGTGTGTTGTGGGATGCGATAGACTCGAGGAGGGTTCGGAGTTGGGTTTCGTTCACATGTTCATTGTAGCGTGAGATTGCGCCAAGATCGCCAAGCCGCCAAGAGCGCCAAGGGGGAAGAAGCTTTGTTTTTAAATGGGAGGATCAACGGGTGTAGTCGCTCCGCGGGCTAAAGGCGCGCGGACCATGGCTCTCCCGCTCGGTGCGTATCCACGCTGCCTTTTGTCTTTTGGCAATCTTGGCGGCTTGGCGGTCTTGGCGCGAAGGGTTTACACGTCGAGGAATTGGCTGTGGGTGATGGCATCGAGATCCAAGGGACTGAACTTCTTTGCAAGGAAGAAGAGGTGGGCGAGGCCGGCGGACATGGCGGCGTTGTCGGTGCAATACTTGATTGGGGGGAAGAAGACCGGAAGGGGGAAGTTGGCGAGTGCGGCGCGGAGGCCGCGGTTGGCGGAGACGCCGCCGCCGAGGAGGATGGATTTTGCGCCGGTCTTGAGCGCGGCGAGCTTCAACTTTTTGAGGATGACGTCGATGCAAGCGGCCTGGAAGCTGGCGGCAGTGTCGGCGATCTGTTGTGGAGACAGGGCATCGGCGGTGCGCTCGCGGCCCTTGTGGCCACGGACGTGGTAGAGGACGGAGGTTTTGAGGCCGCTGAAGGAGAAATCGAGGGAGTCCGGGCCGAGCGTGGCGCGGGGGAAGCGGATGGCTTTGGGGTCGCCGGTGAGGGCGAGGGCATCGAGGACGGGGCCGCCAGGGTAGGGGAGGCTGAGGATGGCCGCGACTTTGTCGTAGGCTTCGCCGACGGCGTCGTCGATGGTGGAGCCGATGAGCGTGACGTCCTCGAACGAGTGGAGGTGGTAGAGCGCGGTGTGGCCGCCGCTGCAAACCATGCCGACGGCGGGCATTGACGGGTGGACGCCGGTCTCGAGGCGCACGCTATAGAGGTGGGCGTGGACGTGGTCGATGCCGATGAGCGGTTTGCCGAGGGACCAGGCAAGCGTCTTGGCGGCGGTGACGCCGATCAGCAGCGAGCCGATGAGGCCGGGGCGGTGGGCGACGGCGACGGCGTCGAGATCGTCGAGGCAGATGCCAGCGGTGTCGATGGATTCGCGGAGGACGGGGAGGATGTTCTCGATATGAGCGCGCGAGGCGATCTCGGGGACGACGCCGCGATATTTGGCATGAAGATCGAATTGGGTGGCGACGACGTTGGAGCGAACGTGGACGCCGTCGGAGACGACGGCGACGGCGGTTTCGTCGCAGGTGGATTCGATGGCGAGGATGAGGGGCATGGGGGAAGAAGTGGTCAGTATCCAGTAGACGGTAGTCAGTAGTTTGTATCGGATGGTTTATGCCACTTGGACAATTTGGAGGTCGGTGATGGTTCTGGGGTCGAAGTCGATGCGTTGTTCGAAGGTGCCAGCCAAGCCGGATTTGTCGAGGCCGAGGATCCAGCCCTGCTCGATGATGAGGTTTTCGATGACTCGGCCGTCGGTGAGCGTCGTGCGGCAGACGGCGGTGTATTTGCGCTTGGGGACGCCGCGCTGGAGGAGGAAGGCGCGCCACTCCTCGGGAAGGACTTTGGCGAGGCGGTTGCGGGGAGGGAATTTGGAATGCATGTGAGAATTGTAGGAGAGAGGATCCTTGTGTGCGACGCGGTGTTTATTTGCAGGCCTCGTGATCAAGTTTATTTCCCGGCGGCGTTCGGTACCTCGGATCGGGTTGGCGTGCGGTTTGTAAGGATGGGGAGGAAACCGGCGCGGGCGTTGCGGCGGTAGCGGAGCCAGTGATGGCCGGCGCGTGTTGGGAGGATAGCGCTGATAGCGAATAAAAACCAGAACGGGACGATGAGGTGAGGCATCATGAAGACGTCGCCGACGGGGGCGGAGGCACTAGTAGGATCGATGGAGTCGGGCGAGGGGACAGTACGGCGGAAGTCGAAGCCGAGCTTGCCCAGGAAGGCGCTGAGCCGGACATCGTGCGCGGGTCGCTGGACGAAGTAATGCCAGCGGCCGGCGCCAGGCGCCGGTGCGAACCAGTCGTCGAAAATGAAGAACCCAATTGACCCACGAGCGGTGATCGCGGAGTAAGCGCGCCAGTCGCCGTGATATCTGTAATCACCAGGGTCCGGTGGCTCACCGGAAGGGGATGGCTTTGGGAGAGAGTACGTCAGCTCATCGGACGCGAAATAGCTGCGCGGCCAGAGGGCGGCGGTAGCTACGCACAAAAGCAGCGACAGGATGGTGAGCGAGGAGAGTGTCCAATGTGAGAGACGGGGCACGGGGGCATTCTACATGCGATGCCGGGATCTTTCGCGGTTGCCCAGTGAAGCCGATGCGGGTCTTGCGTTGGCCTTTATGCGGCTGGGGAAGAAATGGGTTCGCAGGATTGCAGGTCGGGGTCGTTGACTTCGTCAGCGGAGTCGGCAGCGGGCCAGACGCCGGGGCCGTCATTCGCGAACCAGCGGTCGAGCGTGGTGGTCCAATCGCGCAAGCTGCGGGTGTCGATGAAATCGGATTTCACTTGGGTGGCGTCGGGGTGGAAGCGGCTGTATTTGATGGCCATCTTACGCATGCGGCGGCCGGCGAGTTGCTCGCCGTGGAGTTCCATGGCGAGGGCGAAGTGTTCGGCGAGGGCGGCGCGTTGGTCGCCGATTGTCGGGGGAGTGAGGGGTGCGTTCGGATGAGCCAGCAGTTGGCGGGCGTGATCGAAAATCCAGGGGTTGCCGATGGCGCCGCGGGCGATCCAGACGATGTCGACGGCGGTTTCGCGGAGCATGCGGACGGCGTCGTGGGCGGTGAAGACGTCGCCGGAGCCGAGGATGGTGCGGGTGGGGTATTGCCGCTTCAGGTTGGTGAGGAAGGACCAATTGGCGCGCCCCTGGTACTTTTGATCGACGGTGCGGGCATGGACGCGGACGGCGGCGAAGCCGAGTTGCCACGCCGTTTCGGTGACGTTGTAGAACCGATCTTCGGACTCCGGGGTGTCGTCGAAGCCGCGACGGAGGCTGACCGTGAGCGGAGCGTTGGGCAGGGCATCGCGGACGGCGCGGAGGACGGAGATGCCGAGGTCGGCGTCGAGGAGCATGTGGCCGCCGCGCGCTTTGTTTTTGATCTTCTTGACGGGGCAGGCGAAGTTCAGGTCGATCACGTCGTACCGGGCGTCGCGCAGGATCTTGGCGGCGGCGGACATCGTGTGGGGGTCGGAGCCCATGATCTGGCCGGCGGTGGGGTGGTCCTCGTCGTTGATGTCGATGGATTTGCGGAGGCCTTCGCCGCCGTTGAGCATGATGACGTCGAGAAGCGCCTCGGTGACCGCGTAGGGGCAGCCGCGGCGGCGGGCGACGAGGCACATGGCGCGGTCGCTGTAACCGGCGAGGCCGGCCTGGCACCAGGGAGTGGAGAGGTGGATCGGGCCGATTTGCATGGCTGGGGAATGATAGGGGGAGTCGGCGGCAGACAGTAGGGATTGGCCGGTAGAAAGTGGAAACAACGAGACGTTTGAGGCGTGTTTTCAGATTTTCGGGGTTCGCGGGTAGACTGCGCGGCGATGACTTCTGTTCGGTTGGATCATATTTCGAAGCGGTTCGAGACGACGGTTGCGCTCGACGACATTTCGTTGGAAATCGGGGCCGGGGAGTTGTTTTTTCTGCTGGGGCCCAGCGGGTGCGGGAAGAGCACGCTGCTGCGGCTGATCGCGGGGCTGCACGAGCCGACATCGGGGAAGATCTGGTTCAACGATCGTGACGTGACGAGCCTGGGGACGGATCAGCGAAATGCGGTGATGTGTTTCCAGAGCTATGCGCTGTGGCCGCACATGACGGTGCGGGACAATGTGGGGTTTGGGCTGGATGTGCGCAAGGTCGAATCGGTTGCGTCGCGGCGGCGAGTAGACGAGGTGTTGGCGCTGGTGCAGATGGAAAAATACGCGGATCGCAAGCCGAACCAGCTATCGGGCGGGCAGCAGCAGCGGGTGGCGCTGGCGCGGGCGCTGGCGGTGCAGCCGGATTGCTTGCTATTGGATGAGCCGTTGTCGAACCTGGATGCAAAGCTGCGGCACGAGATGCGGAGCGAGATTCGGCGGATCTGCAAGACGGCGGGCTTCACGACGATCTACGTGACGCACGATCAGAAAGAGGCGCTGAGCGTGGCGGATCGGATCGCGGTGATGAAGGATGGCAAGCTTGCGCAGGTGGGGACGCCGGGGGAGTTGTATCACACTCCGCGGACGAGCTTTGTTTCCGGATTCATCGGCCAGACCAACCTTCTCCCCGGCCGCCTAGCTGGACAAGAGGGCGACCATACCGTTGTCGAAACCGCCGCCGGCAAGCTGTTCGCCGCCAAAGGCCCGGCCAATACCGCCAGCGGCGACGTGATCCTCAGCATCCGACCCGAACAAATGCGCGTCGTCCTCAATGGCGCGGTCATTCCCGGCCGCAACCACGTTGCCGGTAAGGTCATCGAAACCACATTCCTCGGCGAAGCCAGCGAACACGTTCTGCTGGTGAACGGCCAGCGCGTCAAGGTCATCAGCGCGCCGCCGATCTTCAACCCGCCCGGCGAGATGGCCGTCGAGTTCGATCCCACCGACGTCGTGGTCCTCGCTGAATAACATGCGCCGCTACGTCTTCATCCTCCTCGTCTTCGTCGTTCTCGTAACCCCGTTCATCCTGCAGCGGGTGCTCGGCAGGGGCGCTCAGCACCAGGCGGCGGCGGACGCGGCGCACACGATCATCGTCATCACCGCACACAACGAGGGCATCCGCCGCGAGTTTCGCGATGCCTTCGTCGCATGGCACCGGCAAAAGTACGGCGGAGCGGTCGACGTCGATTACCGCGCGCTCGGCGGGTCGGACATCGTCAAGCAGTTTCAGGATTACGACCGCTCCGGAAGCGCTTTCAATACCGACGTGGTATGGGGCGGCGGAGACTTCTTGTTCAACGTGCAGTTGAAGTTCGACTTGAAGGGGAGGAAGCCCGGCTACCTGGAGGCAGTCGTATTACCCGCCTATGTGATTCACGCGGCATTTCCGAAGGCAGATTTGGGTGGCGTGGCCCTGTACGACATGGATAAGCCCCCCGCGTGGTTCGGGGCGGCGCTATCGAGCTTTGGGATCTTGTACAACAAGGACGTGCTGGCGTACCTGAAGCTGCCGGAGCCGAAAACGTGGCGCGACCTGGCCGACCCGCGCTATGCCGGTTGGGTGATCGCCGCCGACCCGACGCGGAGCGCCTCGACCAAGACGGCGTTCATGATCATCGTCGAGCGCGCGATGGCTGATGCGAAAGAGCAGGGCCGCGGCGAGGACGAAGGATGGCGCGACGGGATGGGACTGGTTCGGATCATCGGCGCGAACGCGCGTATGTTCGTCGGCAGCAGCGAGGCGGTTCCCGGCGTGGTCGCCGGCGGCGATGGCGGGGCGGGCATGTGCATTGACTTCTATGGCCGCTCACAGGTCGACGCGATCGGCGAGCGACGATTGGGCTACGTGGAACCGGCGGGCGCGACGGCGATCAACCCGGACCCGATCGCGTTGGTGAAGGGCGCGCCTCACCACGAGCTGGCGATCCGCTTCATCGAGTTCGTGCTGAGCGAGCAGGGGCAGCGGCTGTGGAACCTGAAGCCGGGCACTCCGGGCGGGCCGCGGGAGACGGCGCTGCGGCGTCTGCCGATCATGCCCTCCGTCTACGGCGACAACGCCAATTTCACCGACAAGGTCAACCCCTATCAACAAGCCGCCGCCTTCAATACTTCGACGGCGCGAAAGGGGACGTTTCCCATTCTCGGCGAGCTGATCGAGTTCTCCTGCATGGACCTTCTCGACGAGCTGCGCGCCACCCGTCAAGCCATCCTCGCCTCGACCAAGGCCGCCGAGCTTGATGCGCGGCTCGCCCGATTCCCCTTTGATCAGAAAGAGGCGCTGGCTCGGGGGAAGCGCTGGAAGGAAGCGCCGCCGGGGGAGAAGCTGAAGCTTCAGCGCGAGTGGACGCGCGAGTTTCGCGAGGAATATCGCAAGCTGCGCGAAGAGGCGGGACAGCCGTGATGCGAACGGTCCGGTCGTACATCCTCTTCGGCTTGATCCTCGCCATCTTCGGCGTCTTCCTCATTTGGCCCATCTGTCGCGTCGTTCAGGTCGCGTTCTGGGGAATCACCGAGCCGGGGAAGGCGCCGGGGCAGTTCACGTGGGCGTACCTTGCCGGTGTCTTCCAGGACCGCGAGTTTCGCAGTGGCTTGCTCAATAGCGCGACGATCGCGATTTGTGTCACGTTCCTCTGCGCGGCGATCAGCGTGCCGCTTGCCCTGATGTCCGTTCGCCTGAACTTCCGCGGCAAGGGGCTGGTAAGCGGGCTGTTGCTGGTGCCGCTGGTATTGCCGCCGTTCGTCGGGGCGATCGGGATGCGGCAGATCCTGGGGCGGTTCGGCGCGATGACGGCGGTGGCGCACGATCTGGGCGTCGGCACTGCGGGATCGCCCATCGACTGGATGGGCGCGGCGCGCATGCTCGGCATCATCCTCGTCGAGACGCTCAGCCTCTATCCGATCCTGTTCTTGAACGTATCCGCGGCGCTGGCGAACCTTGACCCCGCGCTGGATCAGGCGGCCGCAAACCTGGGCGCGTCGCGCTGGACGGTTTTCCGGCGGATCACCCTGCCGTTGATTCGGCCCGGGTTGTTCGCCGGAGGGACGATCGTGCTCATCTGGAGCTTCACCGAGCTGGGCACGCCGCTGATGTTCGATTTCGATCGCGTGACGCCGGTGCAGGTCTTCAACCGCATCAACCAGGTGCAGGCGAATCCGCTGCCCTACGCGCTGGTGGTCGTCACCATGTTCGCAAGTCTGCTGCTTTACCTGTCGGGGAAGCTGGTGCTCGGCCGCGGGCGCGGGGCGGCGGTCACCAAGGCATCGGTGCAGTCGACCGAACTGCGATTGTCGTGGGCGAAGAGCCTGCCGGTGTTGGCGTGCTTCCTGATCGTCAGCGGCCTGGCGCTGCTGCCGCATATCGCGGTCATCCTCTACAGCGTGAGCGGCGTGGGCGCGTGGTATCAGTCCGCGATTCCGAAGGTATTCACGGGCCAGCATTATCTGCACGCGCTCTCGCATGAACTGGTGATTCCGTCGGTGAAACGCAGCATCGAATATGCCAGCGCGAGCGTGCTGATCGACCTGGTGCTCGGAATGACGATCGCCTGGCTGCTGGTGCGGTCGAAACTGCACGGCCGGCAAATCCTCGACAGCCTGGCCATGCTGCCCCTGGCCGTTCCCGGGTTGGTCATGGCATTTGGCTATTTGGGCGTCGGGCTGCAAATCCAGGCGTGGTTGCCGGCGAAATGGGGGGGCTTTCGCGACCTCTTCAACGCCCAGCAAAACCCGACGCTGCTGCTGGTGATCGCCTACGCGATGCGGCGATTGCCCTACGTCGTGCGCAGCGCCGTAGCAGGGCTCGAGCAGACGCCGGAGGATCTGGAACTGGCGGCGCGGAATCTCGGTGCTTCGAGCGGAATGACATTGCGGCGGATCACCATCCCGCTCATTTCGGCGAACCTGATTGCCGGTGGCTTGCTCGCCTTAGCGTTCGCCATGCTGGAGGTGAGCGACTCGCTGATCCTGGCGCAGAAGACCGATTATTGGCCGATCACCAAGGCGATCTACGAGTTGTTCCAGCGCCTGCGCGATGGGCCCTATATTGCCAGCGCTCTGGGCGTGTGGGCGATGGCGTTGTTGACGTTGACGATCCTGTCGGCGAATTCGCTGTTGGGCAAGAAGATGGGGGCGATCTTCAGGGTGTAAAATCGGAGAGTGGAACCGCGGATGATCGCGGATGAACGCGGATCAGAAAAGAGCTTGGATAGCTCATCTCATCCGCGCGTATCTGCGTTCATCCGCGGCTAAATTTTTTCGGTTTGCTTAGCCGACGCCCATCAGATGTTTCAGCGTGTAGAGTTCCAGCGCTTCGTAGTCGCGCGAGTCGACGTATTGGCGTTCCAGGTTGCGGTCGTAGGTGCGGACCTTTTGGACGATATGCAGGAAGAGCTCGCGGCTGTTTTTGAGGTGCGCGATGACGGGGGAACCCTTTTGGGTGCGCATGGCCTTGACGTCGAGGCCGATGAATTCGCCCTTGCTGCCGAAGCCGGCTTCTTCCAGCACGCGCACCTGATTGAAGGCGGCGCGAAGATTGGCGGCGGCGAAATTCTTGTCCTGGTCGTATTTGAGGCCATTCTGGTCGTTGAGATGCACGCTGGCGAGCTTGTCGTGGGCGAGCGCGAACGCCATCTCGTCGGAAGGATCGAGGCCGGCGAGCAGCGCATGGGCGGTTTCGATCAGTCCCTTCACGCGCTTGGGGTCGGCTGACGCATAGGCGAGCGCGATAGCGTGGCCGATCGTGGGAACGTAGGCCTGATCGGTGGGCTCGTTGGGCTTGGGCTCGATCCAGATTTCGATTTGCTTGTCGTAAGCGAGCATCCTATCGATCGTCTCGAGCAGGCGCTGATACGACTGTCGGGCGTTCTTGGACTCGCGGATGTAGGTGCCTTCGCGCGCGAGCCAGAGGACGATGGCGCGGCAGCCGATCGCCTTGGCGATGTCGATGCACCTGGCGGTGCGATCCCAGGCGTATTGGCGGTCGGCGGGGCTGTTGGCCGTGTATGCGCCGTCCATCGTCTGGGGGGCGAACCAGAGGCGTGGGGCGACAAACTCGGGGGTAAGGCCGGTGTTGTCGAGCATGCGCTTCACGTCGGCGGCCTTTTTGAGGATCTGATCGGGGGATTGCCCGTCGAGGTTGGGGACGACGTCGTCGTCGTGGAACTGGACGCCGTCGAAACCGAGCGGCTTATAGAGCGCGTATTTTGCTTCGTGGGGATAGGCGTCGCGGACGTCGGGGCCGAAGGGGTCGGCACCTTCGCTGATGTTCCAGGGGCCGAAAGAGAAGCGGTGTTGAATGGGTTGGGTCATCGTGAAGGGTGATACCGCCGGAGGGATGGGATGTGAAGCGCGCGGCGGCAAACTTCCAGCGATATGGAGAGAAGATCAGTGTCCCAGCGTTAAAAGCATCGCGACGACGGCCGCTGCCATGACGCCGGTCGCGATCCAGCCGACGATGCGAAGCCCCTTGGAGACGTGTGTCAGCTTGCCCATGATTGCCGAGTTGTGGATCATAAACATCATGACGACCATGATCGGCACGGCGACGACGCCGTTGATGACGGCGCTGACGATCAGGGCCTTGATGGGGTCCAACTTCGTAAAATTCATGGCGACGCCGACGACTGTGGAAAGCACGAGGATACCGTAAAAGCCGACGGCTTCGCGGGGCTTGCGCTCGAGGCCCGTGGGCCAGTTCAGGAGTTCTCCAAGTGCGTAAGCGCCCGAGCCGGCGAGAACCGGCAGGGCCAGCATTCCCGTTCCGATGATGCCGATGGAGAACAGAACGAAAGCCAGCCGCCCGGCGATGGGGCGAAGGGCTTCGGCGGCTTGCTCGGCAGTCTGGACCTGGGTTTGGCCGGATGCATGCAGCGTGACGGCGGTGGTGAGGATGATGAAGAAGGCGATCAGGTTGGAAAAGGTCATGCCGGCGTAGGTATCGAGCCGGATTCGACGAAGCTGCTCGCGTGCCTGCATTGGTGCCTTTTTCAGGGCTTCATCTTCGGGGACCTTGCGGATTTCCTCGACTTCCAACGAGGATTGCCAAAAGAACAGATAGGGGCTGATCGTCGTTCCGAGCACCGCCACCAGCAGCGCGAGGTATTCGGCCTTAAACGAGATAGGCGGCAGCACGGTCGCCCGCAAGGCCGCTCGCCATGGAACGTGGACGGCAAAAATGATCCCGACATACGCGAACAGCGCGAGTGTGAGCCATTTGAGGATCTTTGAGTAGTCGCAGTATGGCACCATGACCTGGAAGACGACGGACAATCCGGCCAGCGCGACCAGGTAGAGATGCGCGGGGCCGCCGATGACGAGGCGAACAGCGGCCCCCATCGCCCCCAGATCTGCGCCGATATTAATCAC